>JAADIN010000148.1 GCA_013151315.1 Planctomycetota bacterium
CCCTCCGCCGTTCTCGCCGAGGCCCACACCGTTGGACGAACCCGATCCACCAATTCTTGCCGACGAGCAGCTCCGCCAGCATCTTCGCTTGGCGCTGATCCCAGGCGTTGGGCCGCTTACGCGGCAGCGACTGCTTGCCCAGTTTGGTTCGGTGGAACAGGTCCTCCGCGCGACCTCGGGCGAATTAATGGGCGTCCAGGGCATTGGCCCCAAGCTGGCGAAGCAGATCGTCACGGCCTGTAGCGAGCTGAATGTCGAAGAACAAATTCAAATGGCCCGCGACAACGGCGTCGGCATCCTGCTCGAATACCACGACGACTACCCACCACTGCTCAAGGAGATTCACGATCCGCCTGGGGTGTTGTTTACCAGGGGAACCTTCGAGCCAAGCGATCGTCTGGCGGTTGCAATCGTCGGCACCCGACACGCCAGCCGCTACGGACTGAAGCAAGCGGCCCAACTGGCGACCAGCTTGGCTCGAGCGGGAATCACCGTCGTCAGCGGCATGGCCCGTGGTATCGATAGCGTAGCGCACCGAGCCGCATTGGAAGCCGGCGGTCGCACTATTGCCGTGCTAGCCGGTGGGGTACTAAAGCCCTATCCCCCAGAAAACGCTCGGCTTGCCGAGGAGATTGCCCAGCAGGGTTGCGTCGTTAGCGAAGTGGCTCCCACGATGCCGCCAATCAGCGGCATGTTTCCGCAGCGCAACCGAATCATCAGCGGCCTCACTCTCGGAACCATTGTCGTGGAAGCTCCCGATCGCTCGGGCGCCCTGATTACTGCCCGGCATGCTTGGGAACAAAATCGCGAAGTCTTCGCTGTGCCGGGGCACATGGATAGTCGGCTCTCCAGCGGGCCCCATCGTCTCATTCGCGATGGAGCCAAGTTGATCACTTCGATTGATGACATCCTCGAAGAGCTAGGCCCGATGGCCCACGAGGTCCACCGCGAGAACGGCACCACACTTCGCGTTCCGGCCGAGGTCACGCTCAACGAAGTCGAGCAAAAAGTGCTGCAAGCGATCGAAACTCAGGGATCGTTAATCGACGAGGTCACCCAGTCGAGTGGTCTACCCGTCCACCGAGTGCTGTCCACGATCTCGGTCCTGGAAATGCGCAGTCTCATCCGGCGCATCGGCGGCAATCGGGTGACCCGAGTTTGAGTCGCCCACGGGTCGGCTTTCTCGAGCCGTCACGACGATCAAGAACACCAAGTTCGGCGGTAGATTTCCGGGCACCCACATACGTAAGTGTAGGTCGTAGCCGGCAGCGAGAATGACCGCCCCCTCTGCCGGGTCGTTCAATCTGTCCTCATGTGTAGCGAAATTGATCACACTAATCTCCAAATTCAGGATATTCGCTTGCCAAATTTTGTAGAAAAGGGCAAT
Source organism: Planctomycetota bacterium (assembly GCA_013151315.1). Classification (GTDB taxonomy): domain Bacteria; phylum Planctomycetota; class Planctomycetia; order Pirellulales; family Lacipirellulaceae; genus Bythopirellula. The sequence goes on from JAADIN010000148.1 coordinate 1,388, forward strand.
AATGACAGGCAGAAGACTTGTCAAAATATAGCGAACCCTCAGTAGGTCTATTTACGTAAGGGGTTGGCCTCATAGCAGTTGGGGTATTGCTAGCTGGGAAAAGAGGGGAGGTTACGCTTCGATCTGGCACGAAACTTGCTTACTGGTATTGGCAGCGTCAGACCCGCAATGGGGTTTGGTTCCGCGACCCAAGGAATCGCACATGTAGGTTGCGTGGGTTCGCGGATTGGCACCTTGGACGGCCGCGGAGAAAGGATTTTCTCCTGGTATGCGTCGAACTCTCTGAACGAGGAGTTCGTATACTATGTTGAAGCAACACAGAACTGAGCGGAATTCACCAACTTAGCGATGAGCAACTTTTACAGGAGTATCGCAGCACCGAAAGTGCCACGGTATTCGCAGAGCTCGTCTCGCGCTACGAACGTGAACTTTACAACTACCTGAAGCGTTTTCTCGCCGACGGTGCGATGGCAGAAGACGTATTCCAAACCACTTTCCTGCAAGTCCATTTGAAGAGCGATCTGTTTGAGCAAGGCCGGAAATTCCGCCCTTGGCTCTATACGATCGCGACCAACCAAGCGATCGATGCACAGCGACGCAATCGTCGGCATCGCCGCCTGAGCCTCGACCAGAGCCATAGTGCCGAGGAGGATTCGGGCTCGCTCATGGAAGTCATTGCCACACGCGAGTCGGGTCCTCACCAATATGCCGAAAATCGGGAGTGGGCCGAGTGGGTTCGAGAGGCGGTGACCACGCTGCCTGATCCGTTGCAAAATGCGGTCAAGTTAGTTTATTTTCGGGGGATGAAGTATGGTGACGCCGCAAAGGTTTTGTCCGTCCCCGTGGGCACCATCAAAAGCCGACTTCACTCGGCGATCGGCCGTCTCGGTCAATCTTGGCGAGAAGTCCACGCCGGCCATTGATAGTGTGCGGTACCAAAATAGTCGCGATCTGACAAATCGCCGGAGTTCGATTCCCCAAGCCTGCCAGTTACCCTGGCAGGCTTGTTTTTTGCTCGAGGGATGATGACATGAGAGACGAGCTACTCGCTTATTTGCTGGGCGACTTGGGTCCGGAAGAAAGTCAACGAATTGTCGAGCGTCTGGAAAGCGATCCGATCTGGCAGCGCGAGCTCAAAATTCTCGAATCGTGCATGAAGGCCCGCGAAGCGGACCCCCTCTCTACCGGCCGACCGGCCGACCTTGTCGATCGGACTTGTTCGTTGGTCCGGTATGCTGCTGCGAAGAATCATCCCCCACAAGCCGCACCTGCCTCGCTCACCGAGTCGCGCGATCGCGCGGTCAGCCGTCTGCGGAGTTGGTCTTTCGCCGACCTGGCCGTTGGGGCCGGCGTGTTGTTGGTTCTGGGGATGTTGCTCTTTCCTGCTCTGCGAGAAAGCCGCGACGCCGCTCGGCGGGCAAAGTGCCAAAACAATCTCAAAAACTTAGGAACGGCACTTGTGGAATATGCCGAGAAATCGAACCATGGCTTGCCTCATGTCGATCTGGGCGAAAATGCCGGTTCGTTTGTCGTCGACTTGGCTGAAAACGACATACTCGCTCGAAAACAACTGGTCGAGCTGTTGGTCTGCCCTTCGTCGCCACTGGCCGACGAGGTTTTTGCCGGCCGAGTGATGATTCAAATTCCGACTCCGCAGTCGCTGAAAACTGCGTCGAAAGAATCGCTTGCCTTGATGCGCAAGTTCATGGCCGGCAGCTATGCTTATCGATTCGGATATCGTGATGAACACGGTCGCTATCGCCAGATAAAATTCGAGGGACGCGCGGATGCCCCGATGTTGGCCGACGCCCCCAATATTTCCGTCGCCGGTTTTCAGAGCCCAAACCACGGCGGTTGCGGACAAAACGTCGTCTTCCAAGACCTCAGCATTCGCTACTTCGATCGCTGTTCGGCAGGCGAAAACGCCGATCATCTTTTTCTTAATGAAGATCGAGAACATGCCGCAGGCCGCCATGCGCGCGACGTGGTGCTCGGCCGCAGCGAAGCCGATCCGGCAGGCGGACCCAATGCGGAATTCGGATTGCGGACTTCGGAATAGGCGGGCCTGTTGCCAGGACGATTGCGAGGCGCTTGATTTGTGCATACATAGATGCTATATTTGTATGCATGAGAACGACCCTCAATATCGACGATGAGATTCTCGAAAAGGCCTTTCAGCTTACAGGCGTAAGTGAAAAAACGGCTTTGGTGCGGATGGGCCTGGAAGCACTTGTTGCAAGGCACAGCGCCCAACGTCTCGCGGCCCTTGGCGGAACTGAAAAACAGGCGAAACCGATTCCCCGTCGGAGATCGTCCCGGTGATTCTCGTCGATTCTTCGGTATGGATTGACCACTTTCGGAAACCAAGCACACGTCTTGCCAAGCTGCTCAGCAACGAGAACGTGCTTGTCCACTCGATGGTGATTGGCGAACTTGCCTGTGGGAACTTGAAAAACCGCGTAGAAATTATCGCGTTGCTGAAAGCACTGCCCCAGGCGCGCAAAGCAGACGATGAGGAAATCCTCTTCTTCATCGAACACCACCGCTTGAACGGCTGTGGCGTGGGCTTAGTAGACGTCCACCTTCTGGCGTCGTGTTTTATGACCCCATGTTTTCTTTGGACTGCCGACAAACGGCTCAAGGCGGCGGCCCGGCGCTTGCGTGTTGATGTTGGCCAACAGCTATGATTATGTGAAAGAAAGATTTCATCCAAAGTGTTCGCAAAACCCAAAAACTACCCTCGCGATCCTAGAAAAAAGGCCGAATACTAGCCATCATGGTGGCTATCATTGGATTTCAAAGTAGCTTGGCTTTTCCCAAAGGCAGTACGTATGCAGATCGTATGCGAAAAATGTAGCGCATCTTACAAGGTTTCGGACAAACATGGCGGGCGAATGGCAAAATGCAAAAAGTGTCGGCACCGTTTCGTTCTTCCCATCCATGACGAGAAGCAGCTTCTCGATTGGGCGAGTAGTTGCGAATGGCGTCGTCTTTTTCGGTTCATGACCAAAGGTGGAGCAAGAGGCCATACCGAACCAACCATCGATCGCTTAATAAGAATTTATGAAACGCGGCGATGGGCTGAGGAAGATAGAGTACGGGCAGGAAATTTTGAAGAAGAAAAAATACGGAAGATAAAGGCAAAGAAAAACCAGCGCGAGAGAGAGAAACGAAGAATTAAAAATAAAATGCAGCGCCATTACCAACTTGAAAGTCTGCGCAGTTTAACCCCGACGGAATTTGAAGTATTTATCGCGGACCTCTACAAGGCTAAAGGATACGAAGCCTTTGCAGTTGGTGGAGGAGGCGACAATGGGGTAGATGTTGAAATCCTCACGCCCGATGGAAAAGCGAAATGGGCCATTGCTCAGTGCAAGCGGTATGCACAAGGCAACACCGTCGGATCTGGTGCGATTCGCAATTTGGTCGGTTCTTGCGGTTTGGCTGGCGTTCAGAAAGGATTCTTCTTCACAACCTCCACTTACACAAGGCAAGCTATTGAAACCGCTTCCAAATTCGATTGGCTAACGCTCTACAACGGTGTTGAGCTAGTGAAACTAATCCAAAAAACGGGCGCAGCCGCCTCCTAGCCACGGTCGAAAATAGAGGCATGTGGGCTCAGGGTAGATTTCATTCGTGGCCAACTGTTACTTTTTTTCACCATCGGGCTGAGGCCCAGGTTGAGCTTTCGCAACCCTATGGCGTAAAAAATTCTTCTTGACTAGCCTTCCATTCTGCAAAATCGCCTCTCTGGTAGCGGCTGCGGCAACTTTGGTCTCGGCTCGAACGGCTTTTGGCACGCGATCTGCAATTGCCTCCCTCAGCAAAACCTTTTCTCCCGCTTGACCGCGTGGGAAAGCCTTGTCCCCTCAGGCTTTCCCCGCGGTCTTTTTTTATGCCTGGAGGTTTTTGGATTTTGGGCAAGTTGCTTTTTCGTGGTCGACGTTGGCTCCTACGCAAGCGACGTGGCCGTCGGCGCTAACCATGCTACAAACGAAGGGTTTTATTTCGCCGTTGCTTGCGCTGCATTACCAATTGTCGGATGTGCTCTAGGTCGTCGTTCGGCGTCGCGCTGATGAGACGTCGGGTGTAGTCCTCACGCGGGTCGGTGTAGATCGCGCGGGAGGGGCCGAACTCGATGATTTTTCCGTTGTTCATCACCGCCATCATGTCGGCCATGAATTTTACGACGCTCAAATCGTGGCTGATGAAAATATACGTCAGCCCGTGTTTTTCTTGCAGGTCGTTCAGGAGATTTAAGACTTGGGCTTGGACGGAAACATCGAGGGCCGAAACGGCTTCGTCGCAAATAATAAATTCTGGCTTGACCGCGATCGCCCGGGCGATGCAGATGCGTTGGCGCTGGCCGCCAGAAAATTCGTGTGGGTAGCGGCGCAGGTGATCGGTCTCGAGATCGACCTCTTCGAGCAAAGCGGCCGCCCGATCGCGTCGGTCGCGTCGGTTGGTGCCAATTTTTTGAATCACCATCGGCTCGGTCAGCGCCGATTCGATCGTCATTCTTGGGTTGAGCGAGCCGTAGGGATCTTGGAAGATGATTTGCATCCGGCTGCGCATGCGTCGCAGGGCGCGGGTGCCTAGCTGGGCCATGTCGATGCCGTCGAAATGGACTTGGCCGCCGGTTGGTTCGAGGAGCCGCAGGATGGCTCGGCCGGCGGTCGTTTTGCCGCAGCCTGACTCGCCCACCAAGCCGAGCGTTTGGCCCTGGTAAACCTTAAAACTAATGCCGTCGACTGCTCGGACATGATCGACCACGCGCGATAGGAGCCCGCGACGCACTGGAAAGTAGACTTGCAGATCGCGTACTTCGAGCAGCGGGGTGGTTTTCTCCGGTACGGCCGTGGTGTCGTCGTCACGGGGCGTTTTCCCCCAGGGGTGGTTCATCGCGACCAGTTCCGACTCGGGATGCAACAGCCGACCGCGGCCTTGGTGGGTCAGCTCTTCGAGTCGCGCCTCGCTCATCTGTTTTTCTACGATTTTTATCTGGCCATCCACCTTGGTGGTTTTCATGAAATCGTCGACCGTCGGCAGGCGTCGGTAGACGCTTTCGAGTCGCGGTCGGCAGGCGAGCAAGCCTTTGGTGTAGGGGTGTTTTGGATCAGTGAAAATATCGAGCACCGGGCCATGCTCGACCATTTCGCCTTGGTACATGACCAAAACTTCGTCGGCAATCTCGGCAATGACACCCAAGTCGTGCGTGATAAACAGAATCGCCATGCCTCGGCTGTCGCGCAGTTCGCGCAACATATCAAGGATTTGGGCTTGGATGGTGACATCGAGTGCCGTGGTCGGCTCGTCGGCGATGAGCAGTTTGGGATTGCAGGACAAGGCCATCGCGATCATGACGCGCTGCTTTTGTCCGCCCGACATCTGATGCGGATACGAATCGACCCGTTGTTCTGGTTCGGGGATGCCGACTTCGCGAAACAAATCGATCGTACGCTCGCGGGCCTCTCCTTTGGTTGCCTTTTGATGCAGAATGATCGCTTCGGCAACTTGGCTGCCAACCGTAAAAACCGGGTTCAGCGAAGTCATGGGCTCTTGGAAGATCATTGCGACTTCTTTGCCACGAATGCCGCGCATTTCTGGTTCGGGAAGCCCTACGAGGTCTTTGCCTAGCAATACGATTTTGCCCGACTCGATTTTTGCCGACGAGGCGAGCAACTGCATGATCGAGAGCGAGGTGACCGATTTTCCCGAGCCGCTCTCGCCGACAATGCCAAGCGTGTGGCCGACTTTTACAGAGAAGGAGACCCCATCGACGGCGCGCACGATGCCTTCGTCGGTGTGGAAGTAGGTGCGAAGGTCGGAGATATCGAGAACGGCATTGCTCATGGGAAGGATAGCCACAAAAAACACGAAAAAGGAAAAAGCTGACGGGGGTTAGGTTTGTTTTTTAGTCATTAGGTGTTTTTTATGTTCTTCAGGGGATTTAGTGGGTAACCCATATTGAGCAAGCGTCCATTGGTCCCGGAGGGACATTTGATAATAGCCCAGCAGTTTACTGCTGGGATGCGATAGCCAAAATAGCCCAGTCCCGTAGGGACGACTGAATCGAAGCGAACCCGTTAGGCAACAACCATGGAACAAATCTTCTGTCGTCCCTCCGGGGCTAATGAACACCATTCCACGTACCCAGCGATAAATCGCTGGGCTATTATCAAAAGTCCCTCCGGGACAAAATAGTTGCCTCTCAAATCCCTATAAATAGCCACCAAATTCCCTCTCCCTTTATTTTTGTGTATTTTCGTGTTTTTTGTGGCTATACTTACTTGGCTTTCTTTCTAATCTTAGTGGCTATCCTGCCGCAGTCGTGGGTCGGTTGCTTCTTGCAAGCCTTCGCCGATTAGATTGTAGGCTAAAACGGTGAGAAAAATCGCGGCGCCTGGGAAAACAATCAACCACCAAGCTTGTTGAATCGCGCTGCGGCCCGATTTGAGCAGCGTGCCCCAGCTCGGGTTGGGCGGCGAAGCGCCAAATCCGAGGTAGCTCAGGCCGCTTTCGATAAGAATCGCTGCGGCGATGCCAAAGGTGATCGGCACCAAGACCGGCGCCAGGGCGTTTCGCAGCACGTGCCGAAACATGATTCGCCATTTACTGGCTCCCATCGCTCGGGCAGCGACGATGAATTCCATCTGCTTGAGTTTCATGAACTCTGCCCGGGCAAGGCGAGCAATGCCCGTCCAACTGGTGATGCCGACGATTGCCATTAAATGAAAATTGCTGACTTCATCGAGCATCGCCACGAGCGCCAAAATCAACACGAGCGACGGAATGCACATCACGACTTCGATGATCCGGCTGAGCACCACGTCGACCCAGCCGCCTAGGTAGCCGGCCATCGCGCCGACCGTGATGCCGATCACGCCGGCGATGCTCATCGAAATGAACCCTACGCTCAGCGCGATTTGTGTGCCGTGGACCATTTGTGCGAAAACATCAAAACCGCCTTGGTCGGTGCCGAAGAGGTTCTGCCAACTTGGCCGGCCGTTGGTGCCGTAGGGGTTTCCCGGTCGGCCGGGCCATTCGTCATCGCGAACCCGGCGATACGGATCTTGATAGACCAACGGCCAAACGGCCCAACTGTCGGGATCTTTTGCTTTGAGGTTTTTTGGGTAGGTGTTACGAAATTTGTCTTTGCGAAAAATGGGGTTTTCCCAGGACCGGGCGTAATAGCCCATCGCAGGGAAGTAAATGTTTCCCTTGTACTTGCAGACGATCGGCTTGGTGCCAACGATCATCGGTGCAAAGATCGCGACGGTGCAGAGCAGCACGACAAACGCGAGCGCGGCCATGCCCAGCTTTCGACGACGAAAGCGTTGCCACGCTTCTCGCCAGAAACCGTGCGAGGTTTTTTCAGCGGTTATTGGAGTGGGGTCGGTGGTCATGAGGGGGGCGGATACTCCGGCGATGCGTCGCATCGCGGCTATTTTGTTAGATTGCGGCTATTGCTGTCAGTGGTAAGTCACGCGAGGATCGACGACTGCGTACAACACATCCGCCAGCAGTTGACCTAATAGCGTGAGCATCGAAAAGATGAGCGTGAGGCCCATGATCGTGTCGTAGTCGCGACGGCCAATTGCCTCGAAATAGAGTCGTCCCATGCCGGGCCAGGTGAAAATCTGTTCGAGAATAACCGCTCCGCTTAATAGGCTCGGTAGCGTCAACCCAATGAGCGTCACGAGCGGGATGAGCGTGTTGCGAAAGGCGTGATGGACGACAATTTTTGTCGGCGAAACGCCCTTCGCTCTTGCGGTGCGAATGTAATCTTGCCGGACGACTTCCTGCATGTTGGCGCGAATAAATCGCGAGTAGTATGCCAAACTGCCATAAGTAAAACAGGCGATCGGCATCGCGGCATGAAGAAAAACATCCCACACCTTTCCTGTTGCGGTCAGCGATTCGAAGCCGTCGCTCGTCATTCCAAACAGTGGCAGCCAGCCGAGCTTCACCGCAAACACGATTTGCAAAAATAGCGCAGCAACGAACGACGGGAGTGAGTAGAGCATGTACAAAACCGAGCTGACCGTCCGCTCGGCATTCGACCCCGATCTTACCGTTGACCAGAGGCCGATCGGTATCGAGAGCAGATAGGTGAGCACGAGCGACGAGACCGAGAGCAACATCGTCGCGGGGATTCGCTCGGCGATGAGTTCGCTCACCGGGGCATTGTTTTGGCTAATCGATCGTCCGAGATCGAACTGCACGACATTTTTTAGCCAAACGAAGTAAGCCTGGTACCAGGGCTTATCGAGTCCATAGAGCCGATTCAGCCGTTCGATCTCTTCGACGCTAATCTGTTTGCTGGGATCCATCATCGACGGATCGGAAGTCAGCGGCGTGCCCGGCATGTGGCGGACGAGCGCGTAGACTAAAAAGGTGATCAGTAGCAATGTCAGTAGAGCCACGGCTAGGCGGCGAACCAAGTAGTTAATCATG
>JAADIN010000052.1 GCA_013151315.1 Planctomycetota bacterium
GCAGCTTGCAGCTGGCGCTAGCTGCCGCGCGTACGGCCGAAGAAAACCGGGGCCAAGATGTTGTCGTCCTCGACATGCGCACCATCACCCCGATCTTCGACTACTTTGTCTTGGCAACCGGCGGCAGTCGTCGTCAGCTCCACGCCATTAGCGAAGAGATCGACCACACGCTCGAGGACGAACTGAACGATAGCCGAATGGGGATCGAAGGCTACAACGAAAGCCGTTGGATTCTGCTCGACTACGGCACGGTGGTCATCCATCTTTTCGATGAGGAAACTCGCGAGTACTACGCCCTTGAAGATTTTTGGAGCGGAGCCGAGCGAGTCGCCCTCCCTTGGAAAAACGACGAACCTAACGACGGAAAATCTGAAGAATAATTTTTTGCCCGCGAAAATTGCGAAAAATCACGAAAAAACTAACCGAGCAAAGTTGAACCACAACGACACACCGGGCCTTTCCTCAACCTGCCTTTCCCCTTTTCGCGATCTTTCGCGCAATTCGCGGGCAATTCTTTCTGCGACTTTTCTGGACTTCGATGAACGTACTCGCTGATCTTCGCCGTCGCTTTCGAGCGGCTTTGGAATCGCTCGACGCAGGCGCGGGCGAAGTCGCCGACATGGTGCTGCCGAGCAAAGACCCGAAATTCGGCGACTACCAAGCCAACTGCGCCATGCCGCTCGGCAAACGCCTCGGCCGACCGCCGCGAGAAATTGCTCAAGAGCTCGTCGACCGACTCGAGGTGGCCGACCTGTGCGAGCCGCCAGAAATCGCCGGCCCCGGTTTTATTAATTTGCGTATCCGAGACGATTGGCTTCGCGACCAACTCACGCAAATCGTGGGCGACCCCAATCAAGGCGACCCCGATCGACTCGGGATCGTTCCGACCGAAGAGCCCAAAACGTACGTGCTCGATTTTTCTTCGCCTAATGTGGCGAAGCCGATGCATGTCGGGCATATTCGCTCGACCGTCATCGGCGACGCCCTCTGCCGTGTCTTGCGCCAATTGGGGCATCGGGTCATCAGCGACAATCATATCGGCGACTGGGGCACCCAGTTCGGCATGATTATCTACGGCTACAAGCATTTTGCCGATCCACAGGCGATTGCAACCGATGCCGTCGGCGAGCTGAGTCGGCTCTACCAACGGGTGAATCAGCTTGTCGATTATCATGCCACGCGAGAGCAAAAAACCCCTGCCATCGAGCAACAGATCGTCGAACTGGCCGCTCGTTTGGAACAGATGCACGACGCGACCGAGTTAGAAAACCCCAAGGATCGAAAAAAAGCCGACAAGCGGCAGCGGCAATCCGAAGGGCAATTGGTCGACCTCAGGGCGACTCTCGACAACTTGCGGAATCAGATGGCTGCCGCAGAAAACGACCCTGAGCTTGGCCCGTTGCTGAGTCAACATGCCGACATCGGCACTGCCGTCCTTGCAGAAACGGCCGCCCTGCACGCGGGTGACCCGACCAACCAAGCGTTATGGGATCAATTTCTTCCGGCCTGCTTGGCGAGCATCGACGAGACCTACGACCGCCTTCACGTGACGTTCGACCACTCCCTGGGCGAAAGTTTTTATCACGATCGTTTGGCCGGCGTGGTGGAAGAACTTGTTGAGCGCGACCTGGCTCGCGAAAGCGAAGGAGCCATCTGCGTTTTCCTGGAAAACGACGACGCTCCGTTTATTATCCGCAAGAAGGACGGCGCCTTTCTCTACGCTACGACCGATCTCGCGACCGTCCAGTATCGCATGGCCGAGTGGACGCCCGATGCGATTATTTACGTCGTCGATCATCGGCAATCGTTTCACTTCAAGCAATTGTTTGAAACCGTCAAGCTTTGGGGCTACGAAGGCGTGCAACTCGAGCACGTCAGTTTCGGCACCGTGCTTGGCGAAGATGGCCGGCCCTACAAGACCCGTTCGGGCACGGCCGTCGGACTGACCGGCTTGCTTGACGAAGCGGTCGAGCGGGCGCTCAAAATCGTCTGCGACAACGACAACGCGCGAGACGTGCCCCTGCTTTCCGAAGAGCAGCGGCAATCGAATGCCGAGCGCATCGGCATTGGCGCGATCAAATATGCCGACCTAGCGCACAATCGGACCAGCGACTACGTCTTCAGCTACGACAAAATGCTTGCCATGAATGGCAACACGGCTGCCTACATGCAGTACAGTTATGCCCGCGTACGGAGCATTTTTGGCAAAGGCGACATCGACGTCGATTCGCTACGAAAGAGCGACGCGAAGCTGCAACTCGACCACCCCTCGGAACGGGCGCTCGCGCTAGCGCTTCTGCAATTCAGCGAGACGCTCGAGCGCGTCGCCACCGACTTCCGCCCCAACCATCTGACGGCCTACCTGTTTGAGCTCGCCAGCGCCTATTCCCGGTTTTTCGAAAATTGCCCCGTGCTCAAAGCCGAAGATGACCAACAGCGCAACAGCCGCTTACGTCTTTGCGACCTCACGGCCCGCACATTAGCCAAAGGCCTCGACCTGCTGGGCATCCAAGTCGTCGAGCGGATGTAAAGAATTTGTCAATCGTCATTTGTCAATGATCAATGACGATTGACAAATTCTTTAGCTCTTTACCCCCGGCTATTTTCGCCCGAGGTTTCGGTTTCAAACTTTCCGAAAACCATGCGTCCTGCACTGGTTTGCAGCACGCTGGTCACGTCGGCCACGATGGTTTGGTTCACGTAGTCGCGGCCGCCTTCGATGACGACCATCGTGCCATCTTCCAAGTACCCGACGCCTTGCCCGGCGGCTTCGCCCATCTTGATGATTCGTACCTCAAGAGATTCCCCAGGCAGAAAAATTGGCTTCAGCGCATTCGAGAGCTCGTTGAGATTGATCACGCCCACATCGTGAAGCTTGGCGACTTTGTTCAGGTTGTAATCGTTCGTGACGACCTTGCCATCCAAGTGCTTGGCAAGCAGCACCAATTTTTGGTCGACCGGCTGACCCGAAAACTCGGGAAGCTCTCGATCGAAAACTTGCAGATCGACCTTGGCGTCGGACCTCAACCGATTGAGAATGTCCAGCCCGCGCCGCCCACGACTGCGCCGAAGCCGGTCACTCGAGTCGGCAATCGCTTGCAGTTCGGCGATCACAAACTGAGGCATGATCAACTGATTGTCGATCACGCGCGTCTCGACCACATCGGCAATGCGGCCATCGATCACCACACTCGTGTCGAGTACATAGGGCTTGAGCCCTTTGATTTCTTTGACAAACTCGACGTAGGGAATGATAAATCGGAAATCGTCCTGCGTTTGCAGCAGGACGCTGACGCACGTGTAGCAAACGACCGTTGCCATGGCCAGCAATAGCCAATCGGCAAGCCATTTGGGCTCGGTAGGCATGATTGGCGTAAGCGCGATCTGCAAGACGTAAGTCAAAAACAGCCCGATGATCAAGCCAAAGTAAAAGGCTGTGATCGTGCCGAGCTGCTTTTTACGAACGAACATATCCGCAACCAGCACCCCGCCGGCGACTAGCAACACGCCCAGAAATCCGAGCCAAGGCAGCCAAGCACGATCGCCGGCCAGCGCATCGGTCTGCAGAAGTTGGAAGCCGAGCGTGATCGCCAACATCGCAAAAACGCAGCGCAAAATCACAAGAGCCATGGCTTCAGCACGATCCTAAGAAACGAGTCGGACAAACACCACCGCCAGCAGCGTGTGCCAGCAAAGTGCCGTTAAGACGAGCAAGGAACCTTTCCCTGTAAACAACCATTGTAACATCGCCCTCGACCCATATATAGCCCCAGCATCATCCCGGCGGGATGAACCCCCCGTTTTCCCGACCCCCATTATCCCCGCAAGCCCGCTTCTTCAAGAGCGCAGCGATCGGTCATTCCCGACAGAAAATCGCAGACCACCCGCGGCACCCCCGTTTGCTCCAATTGTTCACGCGACTTTGCGGGCAAGCCTTCAGGATGTTTCGAGAATCGCTGAAACATCTCGCGGAGCGCGTCGCCGGCCAGCGATCGCTCGGCCAAAACGGCCGGATGACGATACACCCGTTGAAAGAGGAATTTCTCCAACTGGGTCTTTTGCTCGAATACCTCCCGGGACGGCACCACGAGTCGCCGGTCATGCCCCGCCACGGCAGAGGGGCTTTCGATATTGGCTGCCTTCAGTTGTCCGGTCGTTGTGTCGACCAAATCGGTAACCAAGATATCGATCACCTGCCGGACCACAGCGCGGCGCAATTGCTCGGCATCAAGGGCCGAATACTCACGCTGCACCCGCCGGGCAGCATCGCTCCAGAGAGGCAATTCCAAAAGCTCATCCAAATCGAGGAGCCCCAGTTCTAGCGCATCGTCCGCATCGTGGGTGTCGTAGGCAATGCTGTCGGCAGCGTCGACCACCTGCACTTCTAACAAAGCTTGCCCCCGCCCCGAACTTTTTTCGCCGCGAATTCGCGAGCTTTGCCCTACCAGAATTTCCTTCGACAAATTGAGTCCTGGAAAATCCGGGTAGCGATCCTCCAATCGCGTCACGATGCGCACGGCTTGCTGATTGTGGTTGAATCCCCCGCAATTGACACAGCACTCGTCAAGAATTTCTTCTCCCGCATGACCAAACGGCGGGTGGCCAATGTCGTGCATCAGCGCAAGCGATTCGATCAAATCCTCATTGAGCCGAAGAACCCGCCCAATCGTCCGAGCCACCGACGAGACTTCCAGCGTGTGCGTCAACCGAGTGCGATGGTAGTCGCCCTTTTCGCCAGTAAAAACTTGGGTCTTGTGAGCCAGCCGTCGGTACGCGCTGCTGTGGACAATCCGGTCGCGATCCCGCTGATAGGGGGCCCGATAGGCATGAGACGATTCCTCGTGTTCGCGTCCGACCGTGTCAACACTGTGCATCGCATAAGGCGCCAGCCAGAGCGATTCCCACTCCGCGGTTGTCGAATCCAGGGTCGAATCAAAATCGTTCAAGGTTCCTTTCGCTCCTCGGCCTTCACCGCTTCAACCAACCCCTCCCACAACGCATCAAGCGATTGTGGAATAACACGCGTGCCCGCTAAGGTCGGCATAAAATTGTTGTCTCCCTGCCAGCGCGGCACCAGATGCCAATGCAAATGCCCCGGCACCCCCGCCCCTGCGACTTTGCCCAGATTCAAGCCCACATTAAACCCCTCCGCAGAAATCAGCTGACTTAGCAAGCGCGTGAATTGTCCCAACTGGTGCATCGCTTCCAGATGCTCGATGTCGGTCAGGTCAACGAGCTGGCCCACGTGGCGCAAGGGCGCAATCAGCAGATGGCCGTTCGTGTACGGATAGCGGTTCAGCAATACCTGAACATGCTCGCCAACGGCGACGACTTGATTCTGCCGCCGAGCTTCCGTATCTCGCTCGTAGCTAGCAGCCGCACGACACATAAAACAGCTTGGCTCGGCCTGGGGCAGCCAAGCAGCCGGTTCTGGCGGAGCCGACTCTTTTTCACCCGCGACCTGTTCACCCGCTATATATCCCAGCCGCCAAGGTGCCCAGATTCGCTGTTCATCCACGTCAAATTTGCCTCGCCGTGTGCCAACCCCAAAAAAGCCTCTCCTGCAAGGGAGTTTAGGCCTCGCAACCCGGGCGAACAAGACCGGCATATGCGCCCTCATTTTGACTCGAAGACGTGCGAGGCTGGTATGGCCATGTCGTGCAACAAAAGCCATAATCCCCAACCTTTGATTTTTCCTATGACCGAGGGCTCCCACAATGCGATTCCGAGTCCAACTCGACATGTTCTCCGGTCCCCTGGACTTGCTGTGGTATCTCGTGCGCAAACATGAGCTCGACATCCTCGATATTCCGATCGCGCTCGTGACCGAGCAGTATCTGGAGTTGATCACGGTCTTGGAAGAAATCGATGTCAACGCAGTCGGCGATTTTTTGGAGTTGGCCACCCGACTGATGGAAATCAAGTCGAAACAAGTTTTGCCTCGCCAGGAGGAAGAGGGCGAGGAAGAGGTCGAAGATCCGCGACACGACATGGTGCAGCGTCTCTTGGAATACAAAAAATACAAAGACGCTGCCAGTATGCTCGAAGATCGCGCCCGGGAGTGGCAGCAGCGATTTGCCCGCCAAACCAACGACTTGCCCACCACCCGAGTCGATCCCGTCGAGCAACCGATTCAGGAAGTCGAGCTCTGGGATTTGGTCAGCGCTTTCGCTCGCGTCATCCGCGACAACAAGACGTCCCATTCGCCAGCGATACGTTACGACGACACACCGATCGAAGTCTACATGAAGCAAATCCGAGAGCGGTTGGCCAACGAGCCACGATTTTCCTTCACCGTCCTGTTTGAACAAGACATGGTCCGTTCGCAAATGGTGGGCATCTTCCTCGCCATCCTCGAGTTAATCCGCCACCACCATATCCAAGTCGAGCAAGATGACCTATTCAGCGAAATCTGGGTCACTGAAAAAAAGCAAATCGCCATCCAAGCTATTTAGGAATTTTCGGCTCTTCGCCTCTCGTTATGTCTGCTATCCAAAAGTCGCTCGCCGCCGCTCGCCGCCTTTCTAAAGAAGTTGACCAACTGCATTTCGGCGAGCCCGTCACCCAGGTCTACAACCCGCTCGACTATGCCTGGAAAGCTCACGAGCAATACCTGCGGCGAATGAACCCCGCAGGCACGCGGGTCTTGCTGCTCGGAATGAACCCCGGCCCCTGGGGTATGGCACAAACAGGAGTCCCTTTCGGGCAAATCAGCGCCGTGCGAGACTGGCTCGATATCAACGCAAAAATAAACCGGCCGAAAAACGAACATCCCAAACGACCGGTCGAAGGCCTCGATTGCACGCGCAGCGAAGTCTCAGGCGAACGACTCTGGGGACTCTTCCGCGATCGATTTGCCTCGGCCGACAAGTTCTTCGAGCAGCATTTTGTCGCCAACTATTGCCCGCTCGTCTTTATGGAAGCCAGTGGAAAAAACCGTACTCCCGACAAGCTCTCCGCCGCCGAGCGTAAGCCGTTAGACGAGGCCTGCGACGCCCATCTCCGCGCACTACTCCAATCGCTCCACCCCGAAGTGGCCGTCGGAATCGGAGCCTTCGCCGAAAAGTGTCTCCAACGGGTTATCGACGACAGCTCGATCAAGATCGCCCGCATCCTGCACCCCAGCCCCGCCAGCCCCGCCGCCAACCGAGGCTGGGCTGAAGCAGCGAGCAGGCAACTGGTCGAAGCAGGAGTGTGGGAAAAGTGAATGGTCAACGGCCAAACCCTACTTTTCTCAACGCCTTCGCCCATCTACATTGGAGACTCCAACCCCTCGGCCCTCCCAAATAAAAAATAGCTGACGATGATCGAAAACGCTCCTGTCCAAAGCCTGCAACACGCAGGGCTCACCATCGAGGGCTATTCTCGTGCCGCCGTGCAGAGCTACTGGCGAATTCCCGAGTTGAGCCTCGGCTTCGATCTCGGAGCCCAACCCTGGTCGTTCATGGGCACCGAAACCTGGTTCGTTTCTCACGGACACCTCGACCATATCGTCGCCTTGCCAGTCTACGTCGCCCGTCGACGCATGATGAAAATGAGCCCGCCAACGATCTACATGCCCGAGGTCATGATCGACCCCTGCACTCAGATCCTACGGCAATTCACGCGGCTCGACCGGGGCCGCATGCCGTGCGAGCTCAAGCCGCTGCAGCCGGGCGACGAAATCGAGCTCTCGCGCGAACTGGTCGTCACCGTCTCGGCCACCAAGCACAGCGTCCCTTCGTTGGGCTACCTCGTCTGGGAACGTCGCAAAAAACTCAAACCTGAATATCAAGATCTCACCGGCGAGCAAATCCGCGACATTCGCCTGGCTGGCACCGAAGTCTCGGCCGAACACCGCCAACCGCTCGTCGCCTACGTCGGCGACACGTCGCCCCAGGGTTTGGATAACTGCCCCGAGATGTACGATGCCAAGGTGCTGATTTGCGAAATGACGTTTGTCTCGCCCGAGCATCGTAAAGAAAAAATCCACAAGTTCGGCCACATGCACCTCGACGATTTTGTCGACCGCCGCGACCGTTTCAATAACGAGCTCATCATCGCCTCGCACCTCAGCACCCGCTACCACCCGCATGCTGTTGAGCGCATGGTGAAGAAGGCGTTGCCCGATATGCTCGACGGACGACTCAAGCTGTGGCTGTGAGCCGCACGGCGCTAGCCGCGGG
>JAADIN010000017.1 GCA_013151315.1 Planctomycetota bacterium
AGCAGCCGTATGCCGCACAAGTCACAGCCATTCCCTCAAAGAAGCCGGTATCCGAAGAAAAAGCGGCCCTCTTCGATTGTCGAAGCAACACAGTCCGTGACCCGCGCGAAACCAAAGGGCAAGATTACCAGGAAACCCAATTGCCCGGCGACGACTGCTGCGGCTCAGACGGGTGCTGCTAAAAAAAAAGCACAAAGCCACGGGGTTGCAACCCCGTGGCTGGGAGCCCTTGAACTAACTGAGCTTCCGCAGCTTCGTTATGCGCCCGGTTTTCACCCATTCAGCCACGAAAATATTGCCCTCAGCATCAAAACAGGCGTCGTGCGGATGGATGAATTTCCCCGGCTGCCAGGTCGACTCGTCTACGCGAATGTGGAGAATGTGGAACGTGTTGTGCTCTTTCTGATCGGCCTGAATCCGCGCCGAATCGTCTCCCAGGTGGGCAATCACCTGATTGTCCTTGCCTAGCAGTGTGACGCGACCCACCAGATCGGGCACAACCATCAGGTCGCCCAGGATATCGTTGTTGGCGGGCAACAAAAAGTCGCCTTGCGTGCGCACATGTTTTCCTGCCAGCGTAAACCATTGCAGCCGAGCATTCACACGATCCGAAACGACCAATAACGGTTCGCCCTCACCCCGATCGTCGACCCAGAGGCCGTGAGGCAACTGAAATTGACCGTCTCCGGTGCCAATTTCACCAAAGGTACTCATCCAATTGGCATCGCGGTCGTAACGGTGAATACGATATGAGCCGTACCCATCGGCCAAGAAAAAACCGCCATCGGGATGGAAGGCAAAATTCGTGGGATGAAATCGATCGCGGCCCCAAATCGATTTGGTGTGCGAAGTCTTGTCTTCTCCTTCGACATAGCCGCCCGAGTCCATCGGAGCACCCTTGCGCCAAACTTGCTCGCCCTGGAGATCGAATTTCGCAAACGACCGGACTGCTTGATAAGCCGCGACATAGAGAAAATCTTGGCCCCCTTCGTTCCGAATCTCGATGCCATGCCCACCGCCTTGGAACTCCGTACCAAACGACCGCACGTATTTGCCCTCGGCATCAAACACAAAGATCGTCGGGTGCTCGGCCTGATCGGCCCGACCCTCGTGAATCACATAGAGCAAGCCTTCGCTATCGATGGCCACGTCATGAGTCGTTTGCCAAGAAAACCTCTCTGGCAATTGGGGCCACTCGTGGAGCACTTCGTAACGATGCTCTCCCGAGCCGACCGTCGGGTTGCTATCCGATTTTTGAGCCGTAGCAACTGCGGGAGCTGCTAACGCGGCAACCCCAACAGCCGAGGTCTGAATAAAACTTCTCCGCGAAGACTGGTCGCGTTGATTACTAGGTTTTGACATGTCTGTTCTCCTGATCAAATAATCCGAAAGATCCGGGCAGGCGATATTCTATTGTATCGAGCGATTTTTACAAACGGGCGGCAGAACGATGGCAAATGCCGTTTTCTGAAATCCAACGCCTCAAGTGGTTAGCGCCGACGGCCACGTCGCTTGCGTCGGAGCCAACGTCAGCCGAGCAGACCGCACCGATTGCAAACGCCACAGGCATCAAGGAAAAATTTTCCGCGTGGAAAGACGAGCAAACGCAGCCCATGAAGGCTTGCCCAGACGTATCCTGATAGTGCCAGCAACCGAATCCGACGCGCCGAACCGTCGGACGCTTACGAGCGCAATGTCGTTGCCCGCGGCTTCGCGATACGGAGAGTTGTTTCCAGGGGCGGAGTACGGGCCCAAAGAGCTTGCTGGCCAGTAACCTCTGGTGCATTCGTGGCCACGAACGGGCCAGGAAAAAGCTAGTAAGCAATAGGAATGGCGTCGTGGGCAGCCCCGGCAGCGCAATGCCAATAATTCCCAACACAAAAAACATTCCCGCCAGCCCGATAGAGAGCGCCCGCCAGACGCCACTCACGCACCCGCTTGGCTGCGCGTCGCAGGTAGCCGTGCGACTTGCCAGGAGGCGCCTCGGTTCGGAAGCAACGGGCCTTGCTGAGGGGATGCTAAACATGGGTTAACAAACTGGTTGAGCTGCTCCGGCAAGCAGGATGCCGGAAATTTCGTGCTAGTAAGTTCTCATCTGCCAATCGCCTTAAACCGAATGGCAGGTTAAAACACTCCTGCAAAGATAGCTTGCAGAATCGCCACCACGCCAAAGCCGGGTGCGGTCCAAGCGTTATAACCCCAATGATCGGTGGTGCTGTACAGGAAGTCGGCACAGTGGGTGGCCAAAAAAAACGTTCGCTTTCGCACCTCGCATACGCAATAATCACCGCTGCGTAGTTTAGCGCAAAAGTTCTTTGACAACTTAAAAAGCTACCCGCTTTCGGCTCCCCCCCTTCCGCCCCCCTTTTGTCCGCTCAACGCACACTTCCGTTTTCGTGCCAAAACGCGCCTCGCCAGAAGCACCAAAAGACTCGAAGCAAAAGCGTTTCTGGAAATTAGCCACTCGCGTTTCGTCAATTTGTCACAAAACACCTAGGCAGAAGTCAGCCTCTTGCCGTAGCGGTATCAAGAACGGGCAAGTTTCCCCTGAGCAAGCCGCTCGCTCGCCCAAGCAAGCCATAGTTCGGTCGGCCGACCGTAAGGCCTGAACTTTACCTGCGTGCCCAAGTCGTCGCGATAGAAGATCGCCCGATGCTCGCCCAAACGACTTGCCGCGGGAGAATCGAGGAGACTCGTCGAATCGACCGAGCTCATCTGCAGGGCCACGCGATAGTCAAACTCTCGCATCGTCAGTCGATCGATAAATCGTGTCAGACTGTTGTACGAATCGCACCAGAGCAGCACATGCACGCCGACGGCCGGTCCTTCACACAAGAGATTGCGGAACTGCTTGTCGATCGAAACCGTTTTGCCGTTGGTGCCTTGACTTCCTAACGAAGACGAAAAACCGAAATCTTCTTCCGACTGACGCAAATCGCGAAACGGTGCCAAGTTGTGAACGATCAAATAGTGCGGCGCGTGCTTGGTGTCGGCCAATTTGCTACGGCGAACAACCTCCTCGGCCAACGACGCCACAATGGCCGACGCCTCTGCCGGACCACCCACCGAGGCGCCGCATGGCAACGCGGCGGCGACTGCCGGCCAAACTCCTTGTTCCGAAGATTCGGGCTGCGTTCCATCGAGAACGGTTATTGTGGCGGGATCACTGGCGTGTTGGGCGGCCAGTGCCAAGACGGCGGTCGACAGCACGCCGATTGCCGACGTTTCGTCCTGTCCCACGATTAGCAAGTGATTGCCGCTCTGGCGACGCAGCGAGATCTGCGTCGGCGGCTCGATCCTTACAGCCGAACCGAGCCAAATGACGGGGTCAGCCGTTTTACTTTCCTCGACATTTTCTATCGCAGTCACGAGCCCTTCGTTGTCGCGAGGGTCGGCAGGCCGATTGCCCTCAAACACAATCGGCGGTTCGACCGTCGCGACGCTTTTTTCTTGAAGCAGGCGGATCGTTTCCAAATACTGCTGCCGCTCCGAGTCGGGCAGCCACGCGATTTGAAACGTGCTATTGCCCTCGACCAAACCGTTTTGGTCGTTGTAAATCGCCTCACCCGGCCGACTCAAGAACCGAGCGGCCGTGTTTTCGTCGCTGAGAATCAGATGAGCGTCGGCATCGCTACATTCGAGTGCGATCCGTACTGCCATTTGCCCCAGCGTACTGCGAGCCAACGAATACGCACCCGCCAATGTTTGCGAGCCGAGTAGCACATGAATTCCAAACGCCCTGCCCTGCCGAACCAACCGATCGAGCAACAACGCTGCGTCCTGAGATAACTTATCGTCGGAGACAAACATCTCTTGAAATTCGTCGATTACTAGCAATAGGCGAGGCATAGCTTCTAGCCTCTTTTCCCGAAATCCGGCGAGGTCTTGCACGCCCAACTCACGAAAACGCTCACCGCGGCGGCGGAGCTCTTCGTCGAGACGCTCGAGCACGCTGACGCCAAATTCTCGCTCGCTTTCGATCGCAATCACTCGAGCGTGCGGCAACTGACCGGTGGCGTAGGCTTTGAACTCGACCCCCTTCTTAAAATCAATCAGATAGAATTCCAACTCCTGGGGGCTGAAGTGCAATGCCGCATTGGTAATCAGCGCGTGTAGTAAGGTCGATTTCCCAGAACCCGTTTTGCCGGCGATAAGCATGTGTTGCGACGTGCCTTGGCCCAGACAAATCGATTGAAGTTCGTTGGCACCGGCGCGTCCCACCGGCACAACCAACTCATGAGCCGTGCTGCCCGACCAAAGTTTTTCTTCGCTCGGGGCGATGACTTCGAATGGCACCTCGATGCGACTTGCCTCGCGCGACTCCTTTGCCGCTTGGCGCAATATCTCGTTGAGTTGCTCGCGCGGCGGCAGTCGATCCAATTCAAGGTTGAGCTTTTCGTAGAGCGGGTACTGCCAAACGAGCCGGTCCTTCACCCACTTCAGATGCACGGCGTCGGTTAGCAACTGCTCGAGATTGAATTCGTTGGGCAATTTCAATTGATCGTCGATGCTCATCAATGTGTACACACCGCAGCGAGGCCCCGTGGTCGCGATCGTCGTCAATTTTTGAATTGAGGCATCGCTGAGTCCTGCCGGAAAATTGGCAACGACCAACACATGATAGGGCTCCGACACCTCGCCCGCTTGACGGTTGTAATCATGAATCGTCTCGTACTCGTTACGAAGATATTTTTGCAGCACCTTTTCCATGTGGTCCGACAGTCGGCTGAGTCGCTCGTCGATCTGACGCGCGTCGGTCCAGATGCGCTGGCCGACGAGCTGTTCGTCGTAGTCGGCCAGGTGCATAAAGGTCGCAAAATTTTCGCCCAAGGCCGAGGGGTCGATAATCGTAAACCGAAGCTTGCCGGCCGGCATTGCGGTCAGAAATCGCAACATAGTTGCCTGCAGCATCTCGACCGCCGCGGCCCGCCCGTCGCCGCTCGCCGAGATGACCATGCGCGGCTGCTCGTCGAGCGTCATCAGCGCCGGCAACTCCAGTTGCGTCTGCTTGGGAATCAAACGCTCGTCCTCAGGCACCCCGTTCTTCACCGCCGAGAGGGGCAATCGGCAACGGCCAAACTGAATAGCTGTTGGCGGATCGACGGGCCGAGTCCAATCGTTCCAAGTCGTGATCGACCAATCGGGAAACCACTGCTCGCAAACCGATCGCATCGCGGCCAACTCGTCGGAAACCTCCTGGAAACCGTTTCGCCAATTCTCGGCCAATGCCGCCCATGCGTTTTCGTGGGTCGTCTGAGCCTCGGCAACCCGTTGCTTGAACTGGCTGTCGTTCTCCTCGGTCGCGGCCCGACGCTCCACGGGAAGCTGGTCTAGCAGCGGAGGAAACTTTTCGTTGGCAGCGGCAAGCAACGCTTCTCGTTTTTTGTTGGCCTCTTCCATCTTAGCATCAAGCTTCAATTGGTAGCTGCGGATTTCCTCCTCACGTCGAGTTTCTGCCTCGGCCATCGTTCGATCGCGAAGCTCCTGTGCTTCGGCAAGATCGTGATGTTTGGTGAGAGCAATTTTTTGCGCCGACTGGCGACTGCTCGCTTGGGCCTCGTCGCGAACCTCTTGCTCCAGAGTTCGTGAACGACTTAGTAAGGCTTGGAACCTCGAGAATTGTTCGCGAGATTGCCGTCGGGCGCGTCGGCCAAGCGTGAGCGTAACGATTGCCCCGAGGGCGGTTCCGCTGACCAGCGCCGCCGGCGGCCAGAGCCAGTGCTGCCAATTCGTGAGCCAACCCATGGGCAGGATCGCGAAGACACAAGCGGAGGCCCACCAGCCATAAGGGCGCGTGCCTTCGAGCAATATCGAGGGAAGCCGTTGGGATTGAAAATCTAAGACCGACCGATGCAATTGGCTGATGGTCTTCTGCAGCCGATCTTCTGCCGAGCCTTGTTCGTCATTGGGACCGTTGTCGGTCGCTTCCGATGGGGTAAGACGCCGCATCGCCAAGAGCGTGTGGGCATCGCGTTCGAGCCCGTCGACTTGAAGCATTCGAGCGTGTAGCCGTTTACCGGCCTCTTCGAGCATTTGTCGCGGCCCATCTTTTGCGGCATCAAAAACCGCCAAGGTCTGCCACTCGCTTTCTTTTTTCTTCCGCTCGATGGTCAGAGCGGCCTGCTGAAAAGTTTTTTCAACGCGCAGGCACTGTTGCTGATGCCGCTGCTGAAGCTCTGCGACCATCTGCCGGCACTGCTGGCTAGCCGAGTTTTTCGACGCAGCAAAATCGTTCTCGCAGTTCCGACGCCGCTCAGAAAACTGCTTTACCAATTGCTTGGTCGTGGTTTCCACTTCCTGCTCCGATGCAGCCATTTCCGACTGCAAAGCCAGGTCCGTACTTGCTTCGAGCTTCGCGCGCACATCCGCCACCTGCTGCAATTGCTGCATCAGCTCCAACTGGCGTCGTGTGGAAAGTCGTAGCATACGGGAGAGAATTTAGGATTTAGGGCTGAGGTCAGGTTTCGTCATTCAAGTCCCTTTGCATTTGATTCACCAACTGCTGCATCTGGCCTACCGCTTCGAGGGTCTGTTTCAGTGCCGGACCAATCGGCTGAAGGTGCGTCTCCGAAAACTTTTGGCTTACCGAGTCTTGCCATTGCTCTTCGGTCGTTTGCCATGCCCCCTGGAGATCTTCCATCGCTTTGCGCAATTGGGCCGCACTGGTATCAAGATCCCACGGTCGCATGGCTACTCCTCTCCCTCAACAGGGGCTGTCGGCGCTGGCGGACGCTCGATTTGGTAGGCATCCAAACGTCGGACGATTTGTTGAAGCTTGGCCCTCGCTGCGGGAAGTTCGATTTCCAGCAACCGCTGCAAAGAGCCAATACGGCCTTCATATTCAAGCAACTCGTGATGCAATTGACGTTTCCAATAGCGCACTCGCTCTGATTTTTCTCGACATTGCTCCAAACGAACTTGGGATCGCTTGAGAATCGCTCGCTCTTCTCGGCAAGAAGGTCGCTCGTCGGCAACGGGGAACGCCAAACATCGCTGCAAATCTCGCTTTGCCTGATGAATCTCGTCGCCAGCAATTCGGTTCTGCTCCTTCCAGTAGCTAGGCCGCTCGTGCTCAAGCCAGTCGAGGGCCCGTCGCAATTCGCCGGATAAAAGTTCCAATGCGTCCTGAGCACGCTGCTCAAACTGCGCAAGGGCTCCGCGAAAAATCTCGATCGCTTCCACCGATTGAACTTGAGCTGGACCAGACATCGGGAGTCTTTGCGTTTTGATAAGAAAAGAAAACAGGAACCATAAACAAAAATCTGGAAACGCAGAGGCGCGGAGAGCGCAGGGGAAACTGAAATTGGACTTTCTCATTCACGCTCTCTGCGCCTCTGCGTTTCAAACTTTTTTCGTGTTTTTCGTGCCTTTCGTGGTTATCTAAAGACGTGTTGCCAACGCCTCTATTTTTGCTGCAAATACTCTTCAATGCGTTCGGCTTTGCGCAGCAGAAACGGCGCGTATTGGTTCGAGGCTTCGATTCCCCGGGCGATAAGTTTTAGGTGGTGCTCAAATTCTTCGGCAAACTTCTTATGTTCCTGGTCACGCCAAGTGGCGTTGAGGCCATGCAGTTGGCTGGCCAGCGTAGAAATCCGCTCTTCGAGCTCGACATTGAAATTGCTCAACTGGTGCGCAAAACGTCTCAGCTCGGCAGGATCGATGATCGCCTGAGACATGAGTGCCCCTTCGCGTAAGAACCGGGGCGCTGGCGCGTCCACGCACCGGGGCACCTGAAACCTGCTCCACCAAACGGTCTGTCCGTTGCCGCTCGACTTAATTTGGCGTATTCTGCGGGCTCAAAAACTCCAAGGTTTCTGAACCGACGCCTTCCCCCAATACATGACAATTCTAACCCAGCCCAAGGCTGTCGTAAAGCAAAAATGTACTTTTGGCGCCTGCCACAGCCACCCAGGGAGTAATTCTAAGAAAGGCTCTTCACTGCTGGCGAGGTGACCGTTTTTGGCGTTCGTTTGAATTCTGGGTCAATCCGCGCCAGCTCCTCGGCCACCACTCCTACGGTCGAGCGAATCTGCTCTTCCGAATGGCTGCTCGTGATGAAGAACCGAAGTCGGGCCGCGCTGTCTTCCACTGCCGGATAAAGAATCGGCTGCACGTTGATGCCTCGCTCGAACAAGGCGTGGGAAAGCAGCAACGCTTTTTCCGAGCTGCCTGTGATCACCGGCACTACCGGGGTGTTGTCGCTCAACCCCGTGTCGAGCCCTTCGTCTCTCGCCAACTGAAGAAACAACCGAGAATTCTCTGCCAGCTTGGCAACGCGATCGGGCTCTTCTTGCAGCAAGCTGATCGAAGCCAGTGCCGCAGCCGCGTTCGCCGGGCTCAATCCGACGCTATACACAAAACCAGGAGCCGTGTACTTCAGATATTCGGTAATCAATGCCGAACCCGCGATGTATCCCCCGCAACTGCCGAACGCTTTACTCAGAGTGCCCATCCAGATATCGACATCACTGGGATTGATACCGTAAAACTCGGCCATGCCACGACCGTGCAGACCCATCGTGCCGATCGAATGGGCCTCGTCGACCATCAAGTAGGTTTTGTATTTCTTTTTGATCTCGATCAGCTTGGGCAGATCGGTCGTGTCGCCGTCCATGCTGTAGACGCCTTCGACGACGACCAGCACTCGACGATACTCATGGCGTATTTCTTTCAAGATACGATCGCATTCCTCAAAATCGTTGTGAGGAAAGGGCCGCCGTCGAGCACCCGAGAGAATGGCCCCCTGCAAGATACTGTTGTGCGATAACGAATCATGCAGAATCAAGTCGCCCGCACCAAACAAATGGCCGATCGTTGATTCGTTGGTCGAATGCCCGCCTACAAAAACGACCGAATCTTCCGTGCCAATCAGGTCGGCGATTGCTCGTTCTAGTTTTACGTGAAGCGGTTTTTCTCCCGAAACCAAGCGACTGGCCGAAACACTCGTGCCAAAATCGCTAACTGCCTTTTGCGTCGCTTCGATGACCGTCGGGTCGCCCGACATCCCAAGGTAGTTGTAACTGCAGAAGTTAATATACTCGGTGCCTTCGATGACGGTACGGTCGTTGGTGATGCCTTCATGCACTTTGAAAAAAGGATTGGGCACACCCGGCTGCCACGCCAATTGGTAATCTTTGCGAAACCGGAGATAATCGGAACTCTTGGCAAAAACGTGATCTTCTTCCAGTACCGAGAGCTGGGCCGGGCGAGCAGGTCGGGCTTTGACTTCGCTGCCCAAATGTTCTTCGATCGCTTCGACCACTTCGCCGCAGGTCTCCATGCTCGGCAAAATTTCCTCAGGAAATCGGCCGCCAAATGTGTCTTCCAGTGCAGCAACGATTTCAATTCGTTCTAGCGAATCGAGCCCCAATTCCGCGATGTTGGTCGTCCACTCCAACTGCCCTACTCGTTCGCGGCCTATCTCGCGCACTTGATCGAATACGATTTGCAAAATTTCGCCAGTACGCCCCTGGGGCATCTCGGCCAAGGGCTGTTCGGTCGCTACCGGGGGCGCTACGGGACCATTGCGGGTTGCGGGCAGCCGGGCCTCGGCAGGTGAGTCACTCTCTTGCTCTTGTGACCCTTTCTCTTGCAACCCCGTTTCCTGCAACTCAAGATCGCCTTCTTCGACCCAAGTGGCCGGCTCCGAGGCGTCGCGTTTTCGACGTCGGGACTCCGCGATTTCAACTTTTCCTGTTTCGGCCGACCAAGTGG
>JAADIN010000211.1 GCA_013151315.1 Planctomycetota bacterium
GGCGACACGGCCACGACCAATACAGCGTTCGATCCGCCTGCAACAGGAACTGTGGCTTTTTGGATGCAGTCGTCTGGCACCCCTGTCGTTCGCCAAAGAATCTTTGGCGTCAACGGCAACTGGGAAGCACGACTCGAAACCACCGGAAAGATTTCGTTCGACCTAGGCGCCTCGCCCTATGTTGGAAACGAACCTTTTGCGACGGACGTGGTCGATGGCCAGGACCGTTGGTATCACATTGTGGCAGCATTTAACGAGAGCGACGACTCCTACGCAGTTTATGTCGATGGAGAGTTGCAAGCGAGCGGAACAAGCCCCGTCAACCTAGTGACTCAATCGCCGGGAATACTTACGTTTGGAACTCGAACTGGCAGTGGCGAAAACTGGGAAGGCTCGCTCCGCGATTTTCGCATTTACGATCGTTGGCTTACGAAGGATGAAATCAGCGACCTTAGTGGCTTGGCCGGCTATTGGAAACTCGACGAAACGAGCGGCACATTAGCAGTCGACTCTTCGCCAAACGGCAACGACGGCACCTACACGGGCGGGGTGCTTCTCAACCAGAGTGGCCAAGTGGACCAGGCTGCTGACTTCGACGGCACGGATGGCTACGTCAGCGTGGCGGACGACACATCGCTGCAAATGGATGCTGTCTTTTCCGTGTCGGCATGGATTCGAGCCGATGAATCAACCAACGTCAACCAGATGATTCTCAATAAGGAAGGCGAATACGAAATCGCAATTTTCCCAGGCGGCGAAATCCGTTGGGCCGTCATGAATACCGACCCCGGCTGGGCGTGGCACGCGACAGGGCACGTTATCACGGTCGGCAAATGGACGCACGTTGCAATGACTTATGACAACGGAACGGTCAACACGTATGCCAATGGCATGCTCGTTGACACTTACAATGGTTCGGGCGTGGTGGGCGACCAGTATCCTTCGCTCAACGAACTTCGCATTGGAGGACGATCGAACAATCCACCTGGGAAGTATTTTGATGGACTGATTGATGATGTGCGAGTGTTTAGTCGCGTGATGTGCCCTGAGGAAGTCTTTGGTCAATACAAAGGGGGCCGGCCCGCCGGTATTCGTATTCTCCAATGGGTCGAGGTGCGATAGCCATGGAGCGGAACCCGGCCTCCCCGACGCTTGCGGTTTTGCCACTCCTCACCGCAGCCCTGCTTTGCGCAAGCCTTACCACCCAGTGGGGCGCGGAACTCTGCTATGTCGCACTCGTGCCGTTTGCCTATGCCTTGAGGGCATCCGCCCTACCTCGGGCCACCTACGCTGCCGCTTATCTCGCCGGACTGGCAGTCCATTTAGTGGGCATGTCTTGGGTGCTGGACTGCTACCGATATGAAAATGCAGTCGGGCCTTATGCGGTGCAATGGTTCTGGATCGGAACCTGGGGTGGAGCCCTGTTCGTCGCTGCGTTTGCACTGGGGCGAGTTCTTGCAGCGCGTTCGCGCTTGCCGATGACGGTGCTTCTGCCCTTGCTTTGGGTAACCTATGAGTTCATTCGCCACGAGATGGCCGAACTCATTACGGGAACAGGTTTTCCATGGTTAAAACTGGGGACCGCGCTCCTCGATAGCCGCTATCTCGTGCAGATTGCCGATCTGGGCGGAGAGTACCTGCTCTCTTTCCTGGTTGCAATGGTTAGCGGAACTCTCGTCGACTTGTTCCTCGCGTTGTCGCCAAATCGAATGGAAAAATTTTGGCCAGCCCCCGTCTCGTGCCTCGTCTTGTGCCTCGTGATGATTGCCTCGACCGGATATGGCTATTGGCGAGTTCATCAGCCTTCAGGTAACGAAGGGCCAACGGTCGTCTTGATGGGCGAGCTCGATCTGCCGCCCCTCCTGCCCCCGGAACGTTTGCGAGAAGCGACAGGGACTCGGCATGCCGATCTCTTGCTGTGGCCTGAGTTGGCGTATCACCATACGATACGCGATGCGTCAATAAAAAGTTCAGCCCGTTGCCACTTAACGCACTCTGCTAAAGAGTTGGGTTGCACGCTGGTCATCGGCTGCAAAAGGATCCAAGGAGCAAACAGCTACAATTCCCTCGCCTGTGCAGACTCTACGGAAGGGTTTCAGGGCTGCTACGACAAAATCAACTTGGTGCCTGGTGCTGAGGCCCCGATGCGCGGCACCGAGTTGTTTGATGCCAGCAATTTTTCGTACCAGCGAGGCCAAGACTTGCGAGTTTTTCGCTTACCAACCAAGACCGGCGTCTACCGTTTTGCTCCAGCCATCTGCTACGACCTCTGCTTTGGGCAACATTTCCGGAAGAGCCAGACTCAGGATATCGATTTCCTTGTGCAGTGCGGAGCGGAAGGGCAAGACAAGTCGGACGAAGTGGCTCGGTGGATGCTGCGTTACGCCCGATTGCGAGCGATCGAGAACCGTCGCTCGCTAGTACGCAACGCGACCTTCGGGTACTCGGCGTTAATCGACGGCAACGGAGTCGTCCAAGTGGCTTTGACGACTGATCCGATTACCTCGCCAACTTGGCTTGGTGCGGTGCCGATCGATACCCGCTGGAGTTTTTACGCCTACTGGGGCGATTGGATTGCTTATGTTGCCTGCTTTGCAACTATGGGCTTGGCGCTCACTCGATTTCGGGCTAAGCCGCAAGCGGCTGGCTGAGTAGCACCGCTTAGAACGGATGCCCGCCGGACTTGCCTCCGCCAAGATGACCTAGCACACGCTTCGTTGTGGGATTGAGCGTGTAGGCTACGCCACTCACCGGGCAGGTAGGGATGCCCTCAGGAAATACATCGGGCGTGTTGAGATCGCTTAGATCGTCGGGGAGTGCCCCGTTCCTGACGGCGTAGATTTCTACCGCCGCGTTAATCTGCGCACGATGATGAAAACAGGTTTTTTCTTTGGCTGTGGCGGAAGATTCAGACACGCGCGGGAGAATGACCGTTGCCAAGAATCCAAGAATGGTGACCACTGCCAATAATTCTAGTAGGGAGAAAGCGGGGCGTTTTGCAGTGGTGCAAGTCACGGACGGTCCTCTGAGGCGAGTAGTTGGAGTGCTTTTATTGCAAAAGGCGCACTTCGGTTACAGGCAAATGTAGCTTGCCGATGCAGTGGATGGTCCTTTTCTTGTGGGTTGCCAAGCCTTTAGGTTCGGTTGGTAGCGAATATCCGGATTGCACGTCCTGGCCACGCATCGTGTTGACTAGATGCCACAGCAAGCTAGGGTTGCAAGGCTTTACATAAGTAAAGAAGTCGCTAGTCGCAAGTTGCATAGTGTGTACGTGCGACCGACTTCTTACACCTAACACCCAACGACTGAAAAATGACCCCAGAAGACGCCACCATTCTGCTGATTGAAGAGGAGCCCACGCTGCTCGAAATCACCGCATTTCGCCTGGAATTGCTTGGTTACCACCTCGTCAAGCGAGAGACAGCGGATGAAGCTGCCCAGTGGCTCAAAGAACAACTGCCCAACCTGATCGCAGTCGGCCACGTTGCCGAAATGGAGTCGATCGAGTTTCTCAACCATTTAAGTAACGACCCTCGCACCAGCGAGATACCCATCATTTACCTTTCCTCAGGCACCGATTTGGAAGAAGTCCAGCGAGCTTACAATGCCGGGGCCGACGAATTTCTCGTCACGCCCTTTGACCCGTTGGTCCTGGAGAAAAAGGTGGATGGATTATTGACAGCGGCAAGCAATAGCGATTAGCCGCTAGCCGCGGTTTTTTAGCAATAACAGAATATAAACACGAGCACCAACTTATGGCCCGCCTTGGCGACATCCTGGTTCGAAACGATTGGATTACCGAAGGGCAACTCCAAAGCGCTTTGAATGCGCAAGGGTCTGAGCGCGGACGGCTCGGTACGATCCTTGTTCGCCGTGGACTCATCACCAACGATCAACTCGGGGAAGCACTCTCGGAGCAATACAGCGTCCCCTATTTGGAAGTGGTGCCTGAAAGTATCAATCCGCAGGTCGTACGGCTTTTGCCTGAAGAGTTGGCTCGTAAGTGTCAGGCGGTGCCCGTCAGTATCACGGGGCGAAGTTTGCAGTTGGCTATGGTCGCGCCCGACGACATGGACACGATCTGCGAAGCAGAACTCATCACCGGCTACCAAGTCGAACCCGTGGTGGCGATGCAAGGGGGCATCGAAGCAGCCTTGGATCGTGGATTTGACGAACGTGTGGTCGCACGCCAAACGATTGTCGACATGAAGATGGCCGATCTCGAAGCTGCGGAAGAGCTCATTGGAGAAGAGCTCGACGAAGAGGTCGAGCAAGAAGAAGACCAAGCACCGGTTGTTCGACTCGTGCGGGCCATTCTGCTCGGCGCGATCAACGCCGGCACGAGCGACATTCACCTCGAACCCCACCATCCAGAAATGCGTGTGCGGTATCGGGTCGATGGGCAATTGCAAGCGGTCATGACGATACCGAAGCACACTGAAGAGGCAGTGGTTGCACGTATCAAGGTCATGGCCGACATGGATACCACAGAAAACCGACGGCCTCAGGATGGACAGCTAAGCATCGAAGAGGCCGGCAGTCGGGTCAACTTCCGCGTGAGTACGATCCCTACCGTCGGAGGCGAAAAAGTCGTCATGCGACTCTTGGACGAAGGGAATCGGATTTTCTCCCTCGATCAGCTAGGCCTTAGCGATCGGGATATGAAAAAAATCCAAGGACTCATCGACAAGCCGCACGGCATGATTGTTGTCACCGGCCCGACCGGCTCAGGCAAAAGTACCACCATGTACGCGATCCTCGGCAAGCTCAACTCGGTGAGCCGAAATATTGTCACGGTCGAAGATCCTGTCGAATACCGAATCCCGGGGATCAACCAGGTGGCGTCGGATAACGAGCATGGCCTCGGTTTTGCGAATGCCCTGAAGTACATCATGCGACAAGATCCCGACGTCATCATGTTGGGTGAAATTCGCGACCATGAAACGGCAACGACCGCCGTCCAGGCGGCCTTGACGGGGCACCTGCTCATTAGCACTTTGCACACCAACGATGCGATCGGTGCCATTGCACGCCTGGGCGATCTGGGAATCGACTGTTTCAAAACCGGCGGATCCTTACTAGGAGCGATCGCTCAGCGTTTACTAAGGTCCATTTGCCCCCATTGCAAAGAACCTGTCGAGCGGAACGATAATTTTCTCAATATCCTCCCGCACAACGTCGAGATTCCCGACGACACCGTGTTCTACGCTGGACGTGGCTGCAAGAAATGTCTGGGAACCGGATACTTGGGAAGAATTCCCATTTATGAAGTGCTCGTGATTACGCCTGGAATGGCGCAAGCGATCGAAAAAGGCCTTCCCTCAACCAAGCTGCGAGAGCTGGCCATCGAGGAAGGATTAGTCGAGCTTGCCTCCGCAGGCATCGAGCAAGTCCTCGCCGGCAGAACCACCGTCGAAGAAGTGTTTTATAAAGTGTCAGGATAAAAGTCGTTAGGCATTTGTCGTTAGGCGTAAGTCACTAGCCCCCAGCCCCCAACTCCTTCCCATGGCTCGTAGAAAACGATTTTCGACTGCTGGCGCAACAAGCGCCGCCGTTACGGCTTCGCCCCAAGGCGAGGGGTTGCGCGGTTTGTGGGAGCAACTTTCGAAGCCGCGCAAGACCAACGACCATCTCAAGCCCGACGAGCTGACCCACATCCTGAGCACCTTGGCCACGCTGGTCGACAACGGCGTCTCGCTTCCCAAGGCGCTCATGACCCTAGCCAAAGAAGACTCGCTCTCAAGGCATCGAGAGGTTTTGGAGACGATCCGTCGCAAGGTGGAATCAGGCGTTGCATTTAGCACCGCAATCAGTCAGTTCCCGCACATGTGCAATAAACTCACCGTCAACCAAATCCGGCTCGGCGAACGCTCAGGAACCCTGGCGGAAACCCTGAAAAAACTTTCCGAGACTCGAAACAAAACAGCAGAGCTGAAGAAAGATGTTATCAAACAACTCTCCTACCCGGCACTGCTAATCTTCGTTGGTAGCGGGCTCATTACTTTCTTACTCATTTATGTCGTGCCCGTATTTCAAGAGACCTACGACGACGCGGGGGTGCCACTCCCGTTTATCACGAGGTTGCTCATTGGGGTAGGTGCTTTTGCGCAAGCATACGGCCTATACATTGCAGGAACGATCGTCTTGACCGCAGCTACGATCAAGCAGCTCCGCAAGCGTGACGACCTTGCTTTGCGCATGGACCGTGCTTTGCTACGCGTGCCAGGGCTTGGCCCCTGGCTACGCGATATGGCGGTGCTCCAATTGATGGAAGTGCTTCAGAATCTCATGGAAGCCGGATACACCTTGGCCGAGGCATTGCGCGAGACGGCCGATTCGGTCGGCAATCGGGCCGTCAAGAAGGGGGTCGCCGATCTTCAGTCGGCAGTCCAACGAGGGGAGAAATTTAGCCGCGAGATGGAACGCCACGAGGATATGTTTCCTCCGCTTGTCAATCAATTGGTGATCGTGGGAGAAAGTACTGGCCAACTCACCCGAGCGACGAACGATATATGCGAGTACCTGCGCAAAGAAATCGAACGAAAAACCAACCTTATGGTCGGAGTGCTTGAGCCGATTTTGACCATAAGTCTTGCCGCAGCGATTGGCGTGGTTCTCCTGGCAATTTACTTGCCGATGTTCGACATGGTCAGCACCGTCAGCGGCTAAGCCGCAAGCGGCCGCTTGCGGCTTAGCAAAGGAAAACCC
Source organism: Planctomycetota bacterium (assembly GCA_013151315.1). GTDB lineage: Bacteria > Planctomycetota > Planctomycetia > Pirellulales > Lacipirellulaceae > Bythopirellula. Next base: position 6,709 of record JAADIN010000211.1, read on the forward strand.
AAGCCCATGAAACAACACAACCATTCAGCAGCAGCATTCTCGCTGGTCGAGCTTGTCGCCGTCGTCGCTATGCTGGGAGTCCTTGCTACGATCATCATCCGACGAGTGGATGGGCACCACGACACGGGGAAAACAGCCGCCTGTCACGTCTACCAAGGAGATATCGGGATCCAGGTCGAGCTTTGGCGTCATAACACGGGAACCTTGCCAGCGAGCAACCTAGCGACGATAGGAACCGATATCAACTATTTTCCAGGGGGGTTGCCTACCTGTCCGGTAGATGGCAGTTCTTACACGATCGACACCGTGACGGGGCTGGTGGTGGGCCATAACCACTAATGGGGAAGTGATTTTTAGGAAATGGTTGGTTTTTTTATCTCATGTGCATTTCGTAACCTACGTTTGATTAAGAAAACATGAGTCCCAGATGCCGCTCGAACGCAGCATAAATAAACGAATGAGGAGAAACCTAGATATGAAGAATCTCAAGCGTAACCAAAAGGGTGGCTTTTCGCTGCTCGAGTTGCTTGCGGTGGTCACGATCCTGGGCATCATCGCTGCCATCATCGTGCCTCGCGTCACGGTCTCGAGCGACACGGCCAGACAGCGTGTCATGGAACATCAGAAAGCAACGATCAACTCGGCTGTTGAGCGTTACTATGTCAACGAAGGGAGTTGGCCCGCCAATGATCTCTCGGACATCGCTGCCAATATCAATTACTTCCCGGATGGCATTCCGACCAACCCGGTCGACAGTTCATCCTACACGTTGAACAACACCACAAAACGCGTCAACTAGACAGATTCTACGAGAAAGGGGAGGAAGGTCCTCATGGACAACCACCCCAGCATAAAACCGCCCATGGCTCGTCGCAAAACTTTGCGACGGGCCATGAGTCTTTTGGAGTTGACCATCGTGGTGGCCATTTTAGGGCTCCTGAGTGTTGCCTCGATAACAAAATTCGGCCACTCCGCCTTAGGTAATGGCGGGGCCGAGGGCTTTGCCCGAAAGATTTCGCTTGCCCAGGTCCAGGCACGGCGGAGTACCATCTCGACGGGTGACAACCACTACCTTCAGATGACGACCTCGGGAGGAAACGTTGCCAGCTACGCGCTCTTTCGACGATCTAGTGGCGGCGACGTGCAAGTCGACGAAACTCGTAGTATGCCACAGGAGGTGACGGTCACTTCTAGTGCAACGACGCTGGAGTTCGACTTCGAAGGGGCGGCACTGGGTGCCTACACCGTGGATGTCGCCGGGCCCAATCGCAGTTGGCAGATATCGACCGTGATCCTCACGGGAGCAGTTCGGATGGTCGAAACGAC
>JAADIN010000081.1 GCA_013151315.1 Planctomycetota bacterium
AAGGTGGCCCCATATCATCGAATACGGGCCCCCGACGAACGAACGGCTGCTTGATGTAGTGGAGACCTCTGGAAAGCGAAGTGGGAGGATCGAACGACGATACTTACAAGCCAGTACACGACTGGCCGCTTACTGGGATTGGCCGGGACTTGCTCAGGTGTGCCGTTTGGTTCGAACGACGAAACGGAGTCGAGACGGTCGAAATCGACTACGCCATTACCAGCGTGCCACGCGACCGAGCAGACGCAGGACAGTTGCTTGCTTGGTGGCGGGGCCATTGGAGCATCACTCCTGAGCGCTGTGCTCGCCGAAGTCAACGAAGAATGGCAAACCGGAAAAACTTACCTTAACACCGAGACCGACTGATCTCGCCAAAGAAAATTTTTTTACAGAACTACGGTTGCTTTATCTGGATATTGTTCCATGACCGGCTGGTTTTCGCCTTTTCTTTTCTACTTGGCCCGTTGTACCAATACTGACGCCACGGTTCGCTAGCCGGCCAAGCGTTTCAGCACGACCGTGTCGTCTTCTGTCCAGTGCTCAGGCTCGGAGAGAACCGAAGGCGTCAGGGGCATGGCGAGCGCGCCGCGGCGCGAACCTAAGGCGCCGTCCCATTGGTGGGCCGCGACTTGCTCGAGCACTTGCTCGGCTACGGCGATGGCATCGCGGCCGTCGCGGCCGGTCACCTGAGGATTGGCACCCGAGCGAATCGCGGTGGCGAAATCAAGCAACTCTTGCTCGATGGCATTGTTTTCGACGGCCGGCAAATTACGTCGCACTAGCATGTCGCTGAAGAGATGTTCGCGAAGATGGTTTTTCTGTTCAGCCGAAAGGACCTCGGCCTGAAAATCTCGGTCGAGAACTTCCTGGGTCGGTTCGACAATCGAGGCTCGGCGGGCCGCGAAGTCGAGTGTTGCACAACACTCGCCTGTAAATATCTGCATCGTTCGCTCGGCAGCATAGCTTACGCGCGAAGCGGTTAGATTCGCCACGCAGCCCGAATCAAAATGCAATCTCGCATTGACTAGGTCTTCGTGGTCGCCGAGTACCGAGAAGCCGATGGCCTCAACGCAGGTAAGTGAAGATTGCGTCAAGCTCAGTACGACATCAATGTCGTGAATCATGAGATCCATCACGACGCCAACGTCGGTCGACCGAAAGGTATAGCCGCTAGTTCGACGAGCTTCGATAAATTTGGGGTCTTCGATTTTCTCTCGTACCGAGACAAGCGCGGGATTGAATCGTTCGACGTGGCCGACCTGCAGAACGAGTTGCTGCCGCTCGGCTAGCGTCACAAGCTCGTTGGCCTCGGCCAAGGTCGAAGTCATAGGCTTTTCGACCAACAGATGCAGGCCGCCATGCAACAACTCGGTGGCGACCTGGGAATGGTAGATCGTTGGCGTGGCGATCACGGCGGCATCGACCGTACCAAACAACTCTCGATAGTCGGCCAGTGGCTTGGCACCGGTGTCGGCAGCCACTTGATCGCGCGTCGCAGCAACCGGGTCGACGACGGCAACGAGCTCGATATTTTCCTGGGCGGCGGCAAGGCGTGCATGGATTCGACCCAAGTGCCCTGCCCCGACAACTGCTAAACGCAATCGACTCACGCTGCTCTCCTTACTTCTCGACCTCGGCCATGTTTGCCTTCTTGCTGACCTTCGACAAAAGCGAAGAGCCTTTCGACTTCGGGAGTCGACTGTCCGCTGGAGTGAAGAATCTCGCGAGCGTGGGTCAGCCCCACCTTCGTGCGGAAAAGTAGTCGATGGGCTGCGGCGAGTCCGTCGATCGCTTGGGTTGAAAATTCGTTTCGCTTCAAGGCGACAATATTAATGCAGCGAGGATGGGCCGTGCTTCCCTCGGCGAGCATGTAGGGCGGCACGTCGTGAAGCACGCGGCTCAATGGTGCGAGAAAGCTGTAGCTGCCGATCGTTACGTAATGGTGGATCGCACAATTGCCCGACATCGAGGCATAATCTTTGACATGCACATGGCCAGCGAGCAGCGAGCCATTTGCGATCACGATATGGCTGCCTAACTTACAATCGTGGGCGACATGGACATTGGCCATCAGGAAGTTGTTGTCACCCAAACGGGTGATACCGTCTTCCTTTTCGCTGCCTCGATTGATCGTCACGCCTTCGCGAAACATATTTCCGTCGCCAATTTCGACGCACGTGTCGCCACCGCTATAACTGAGATCCTGTGGCTCTCCGCCAATCACGACGTTGGGATAGATGATGTTTTCACGACCGAGGGTCACCTTTCCCATCAAGGTCACGTTGTTTAGTAAACGGGTACCCTGTCCGATTTTGGCTTCGGCGCCAATCGTACAGAAGGGGCCGATCTCGACGTCTTCGTCGATCTCGGCTCGCGGATCTACCCAGGCATTTGCTGCAATACTCGAGGCCATTTTTTCATCCCTCTCGGAGGAGGCTGCCAGTGGTTGGCTTGGTTCTGTTTACGCAGTCGCCCGGAGTGGTGCGACCGAAGCAAAACTTTTTACTAACTCTTGTGCCAAGGCGGCATTCAGCTTGTGTCCGCTGCGATAGGCAACGATCCGACCAACAATCGCATGTCCCGTCAGAGCCAAATCTCCAATTAAATCCAAGGCTTTGTGACGGGCACACTCGTTTTCAAACCGCAACTCATTTTCGACAACGCCCTGTTGGTCAAATATCAGCAGGTCACGCGGAGTGACATGCCCGCCAAGGCCCTGCCGAACCATCTCCTCAGCCTCTCGCTGCAATACAAACGTGCGGCAAGGGGCAAGCTCGCGGCGAAATTGTTCAGGGGTCACTTCCACAGTGGCCGCCTGTCGGCCAATAACAGGATCTTCGGGATAGTCCAACTCGAACTCGACCGAATAACTTCCATCGGCTACCGGATGGGCTTCGATCCAAGCTTCGCCGCTTGTCAGACGAAGCGTCTCGGTAATCTCGAGGTGCGAAACTTCCTCGTCTTGCTCCTGGAATCCCACGCCGAGCAAAGCGTCGACAAATTCGATCGCCGAGCCATCGCAGCCAGGCATTTCTGCCTGGTCGACGCCAACCTCACAATTATCGATCTGTAAACCGGCCAAAGCAGCCATGATGTGTTCGACCATCTCGACTTGCACACCACTCAAGCTGAGATTAGTGCGCCGCAGGACATCGGTACGGTATTCGACTCGACCTGGTATCGAAGCCTCAGGACCAAGATCGTCGCGCACAAACGTGATTCCCGTGCCGACCGGTGCCGGGCGAAATTCAACGTGTACTTCTTTTCCGCTCCAGTAGCCAAATCCCACCACCTCGATTGGTCGTTGGATGGTCTGTTGCGTTCGAGAATGGAACATGACGGCGAGGCTCAATGCTGCAAAAAGTTTATTGTTTGAAAAAAGGAAGTAAAAAATTTCACCACAGAGACACGGAGGCCACCGAGTTTCATTCATTGAGAAAACGCGAATTATGCCATTCTCTCGAAGCAATGTTATGGCTGTTTTCTCTGTGCTCTCCGTGTCTCGGTGGTTATTCTTCTTTATTTCTCGGTACAATTAGCGGCGAGCAGGGTTGCCCTTCGAAGCCGCAGGTGCGGATCCGGCAGCAGGTGCTGCGCCACCACGGTTTAGTAGTGCCAAAACATCGGGGGTGATGTCGATGTTATTCTGACTCACGACCGGCTTGTTGATGGCTCGCAACACGTCTTCTCGACGATTGGGATCGATCTGGTCGCCATTGAACCGCAACACCAAACCGAGATTGTGTTGCTTAGCATAGTGCTGAACGGCATTGCTGACTTGCAGATAAGTCTGATAGTAGACTTGCGATTCGCGTTCCAAGAAATCCTTACGGATACGACCGGCCGAGAGATTAAATTCGGCCTTCAGTCGGGCAATCTCTTCGTCAAGCTGTTTGAATTCAGGAGAGCCGACGTTGTACTGTTTGCGCATCTCTTCTTTGCTTTGAACCGCGTCACGCTCGCCTTTGAGCTTTCCTTCGGCAGCTTCCATTTCCTTCTTCAGGCCCTCCATGGCCCCACTAAATTGTTTGTATTCCTTGAAAATGTAGCTCACGTCGACGACGGCAATGCCATAACGAGAGGCATTCGCGCTCGGGCCCGCGGGTTGAGCGATGGCCTGTGGGGCGAGCGAAATCAGAGCAACAGCAACTAGGGTCGAAAGCAGGGTAGTCTTCACGTCAGCACTCCTTGCTGAATAGGGTCATCCTTGACCGAACGTCGGGTAACCGGCCCATGCTTCAAAGCACGTCCCGTAAAACACACGGGAAAGGGCAGCGGGGTAAATTGCGGGGCGTATTGTGCCGAGAAGTCGTCACGCCGTAAATAGCATTTTCCAGCCGTTTCCGGCTTAGCCAACTACTGCTAGCGTGGCGGGTCGAGGACGACTTCCGACTCGATTCGCTCCTCGCCGCGCGTGAACGTAATCGGTACTTTGTCGCCGGCCTCGAATTTTCGCAATGCGTTATCGAAATCTTCCAAATTGCCAATTTTATGCTCGCCGAGTACCACGATTGCGTCTCCACTTTGCATACCCGCATCGTCGGCCGGGCTTCCCGGAGCAACTCCCGAGATCGCGTATCCAACGCCTCCGCTACCAAAGTCGGGAATGCTTCCAAAATAGGGCCGTGGATTCTTGCTCGCTGCCGTTTTGCTCGGGCGATCGACCTGCTGGTATTCGATTTCCCCCTCGACTGTGGCTAGCTTCGCAATCCAGTCGACCGCAAATTGGCTCACGCGGCGCATGCCTTCGAGGTTTAGTAAATGAAAATCGTCGGTTGGGCGATGGTAGTCGCTATGGGCGCCGGTAAAAAAATGAATCACCGGAATCTGCTTTGCATAAAACGTGGCATGATCGCTCGGCCCAAAACCACCCGACTCTTTGGCTAACTGAAAACGATGCCGCTCGTTGATCTCGTCCAGCCAACCCTCAAACTGGGTAGCGGTATCAAAGCCACTCGCGATCAGCTTGTTGTCTCGCAGTCGGCCAACCATATCGAAATTCACCATGGCGACGATGCTTTCCAGCGGCACGGGACAATTTCGCACAAAATGGGCACTACCCAGCAGGCCACGCTCCTCGCCCGAAAAAGCGACAAAAACAATCCGCCTTCCCGAAGACCTTTCTCGCTGAGCGAGACGACGAGCCACTTCGACCAACACCACGGCGCCCGAGGCATTGTCGTCTGCCCCATTGTGAATCTGCTTGCTGTCGGGCGCAGCGGATCCCGACTCCCCGCGCCCCAAGTGATCGTAATGGGCACCGACCACAATCGTTTCTTCGGCCAAAGGCCCTTTTCCTGGAATGACTCCGACGATGTTTACTAAATCGACGATCTCGCGCTCGATCGAAATGTTTCCTCGCACCCGACAACCGACCAGCTCAAAACTGCGCGGCTTGGGCCCGTCGTCGATCGCTGTTTCGAGTTCGCTCAAAAACGGCTGGCCGGCCGCCGCGAAGAGATCGTCCATCGCCTGGCGTCGACAATGGACGACCGCAATTTCGCGGGGCATCGACGATTTTCCCGCCGAAAATGCGAGTAGCTCGTCGTGGTCGCCTTCCGCCCTGCCCTGCCAACGCTTCACGCGTTTCTTGGCCTTGGCAATCTCTTCTTTCGATTCCTTCGACGTCCGTGCTTCGTCCAACTGTCCGATCGCCGCCTTCAAGCGTTTCTTGGCATTGGCTGCCCGTTTCTCAATTTCAAATTGGTCGGTGCAAAAAATAACCGCCGCTGCGCCGTGCTGGTAGGCATTGCTTACTTTAGTGCTCAGCGGAGCGTGTCGCGTGTTTTCTGTTCCGTCGAACTTGCTGTGCGGATTCGCTTGCTGAGGTTCGTGGCGAAGCACGACGACGGCTTTGCCCTCGACATCAACGTCGGCGTAGTCGTCATACTCGAGGTCAGGAGCGCTAATGCCGTAGCCAACAAAAACTAGGGGCAAATCAAATTCTCCGTCGCCACTCATCGCCAGAGGCGTGAAGTCTTGCTCCGGTGTTAGCGTGGTCTCCAATTCCAGGCGATTGTCGGCCCCCAATTTTGATTTTGCGGCAAAAGGGAAGTTTTGAAACCCATCCTTCTCGCCTAGCGAAAGGTCGATGCCGGCCGCCTGAAATTCATCGCGGAGGAACACCGCGGCGCGGCCGATGCCTTGCGTTGTGAGCCCTCGGCCTTCGAGCTCGTCGGAGGACAAAAATTTTACAGCCCGTGTCATCCAAGCAGTTTCTTGGGCAAGGGCCTCGCCGGCAAAAAGAAAAAATTGGACGACCAACAACGGTGCAAAGAAAACTCGAAGGACAGCCATAATTGTCTCGGGGTCGATTTCTGGGAGATGGATTTGTAAAAGCTGAGTGGATTTTGAAGTGCGTCCCCCCAAACCGTCAAGCAGACATTTTTCCCCGCGAGCCGGCTCGTCCCGAGCCCGACCTGTCGGTGGCGGGGAAACCGTGGGCGGGGACGCCACGGCTCGCTTTACCCGCAGGGGGTGCCTAACCGTCGCATTCTGAACCGCCGAGCGGTACTTTGCCCCTAACAATTCGTTGCTAAACCCTACCACGATGGACTGCCAAGCCGTAGAATCGAGGGACTGCGGAGAAGTGAGGCTATTTCTTTTCTTACGGAGAATGCAACTCGGTGGCATCGCTGTTTGTCATCCAGGGACGTGATCAGGGGACACGTTTCCAACTGGAAGAGACGATTCATACGGTCGGTCGCACGCAGAGCAATTCTGTGCGGCTGCACGATACCGAGATTTCGCGCGCCCATGCCGAGTTCGTCCAGCACGGAAATAACTACATTTTGCGCGACCTAGGAAGCTCGAACGGCACTTTTGTCAACGGACAACCGACCTCGGAGCGCGAGCTCGTTAGTGGCGACCAAATTCAGTTGGGCAAGTCGTTGCTGCTCTACACCGGCTTCGTGGAAGATTCCTACGAAGATCTTGTTGGAAAAGTCGACATCGTGCCTCAAGCCGCCCAGGACGATGCTTCCCGAATTGTTGCCGCGCTGAGCCACTCCGAAGGCAGCGAATGGCTGCTTCCTGAAGCGGGTGATTCCTCGAACCCCTGGATCGCCCGCGCGCGTAGCAATCTGCAGATCATGTACCGTACCGCTTTGGCGGTCAGCCACACGATGGACATCGATCAGTTGCTCGCACGTATCATGGAAATGATCTTCGAATGGGTCGATGCGGATCGTGGGTGCATCATGCTTAAGGATATCGAAACCGGTACGCTTGTGCCCAAGGTGCGGCGGCATCGTCGGGGCGTTCGGTCGGATGAAAAAATCACGATCAGCAAAACGATTCTTGATTACGTGGTCGAACACCACGAAGGCGTGCTCACCAGCGACGCACGCGACGACAAGCGATGGGATCCGGCCCAAAGTATCGTCAAGCTGGGTGTACGCGAAGCGATCTGCGTCCCGATGCAGGGTCGTTACAATGTGGTCGGAGTCATCTACATCGACACCTCGATCACACCGCAGCGGATGCTGATGAACGAGGGCAAAGCCGATCAATTCACGGAAGAGCATCTTCGGCTGATGATCGCGATTGCCCACCAAGCTGCCTTAGCCGTGGAAGACACTTCCTACTACCAGGCCATGGTTCAAGCCGAACGTCTGGCTGCGGTAGGCCAAACGATTGCCTCGCTCTCGCATCACATCAAAAACATTCTTCAAGGCGTGCGCGGTGGAAGCTACCTCATTGAATTGGGCTTAGGCGATCACGAAGGCGTGGCTGGGCTCGGCGATGCGGACGACGAAAAGTCGGCCAAGGCAGTCGACACGATTCGGAAGGGCTGGAAAATCGTCGAGCGCAATCAGCAGCGAATCTCGTCGCTCGTGATGGACATGCTCACGTTCAGCAAGGAACGCCAGCCGGAACCCATGCCTTCAGATCTCAACGAAGTCGCGGGCGAAGTGGCCGAGCACATGCAGGCTCGCGCCGGCGAACTGGGCGTCGAGCTTCAGTGGCTCCCCGCCCCCGCCTGATGTTTGACCCCGAGGCGATGCACAGCGCGATTCTGAATATTGTGACCAACGCGCTGGACGCCTGTGAAGAGAGCGAATCAGGAAAAGTCACCATTGGGGCCGAGTATCACCCTACCGAAAAACTGGCACGCTTGGTGATCGAAGACAACGGAGCTGGCATCCCGCCCAACCAAATCGATACGATTTTCAACGTCTTCGTCTCCCACAAAGGAGGTCGTGGAACCGGGTTGGGATTACCTGTCAGCCGAAAGATCCTCGAAGAGCATGGCGGACAAATCACGGTCGACAGCGAGGTAGGCCGCGGGAGCCGCTTTGTGCTCGAATTCCCTGCCAGCCCTCAGGTCGCCGTGCATGAGCCGTCCCCCGCCGAAGTTGGGCCCACGATCGACTCGTTCGAACCGCCGAGCAGCGT
>JAADIN010000043.1 GCA_013151315.1 Planctomycetota bacterium
GACGATATTCAACCTACTCTCGACATCATTGAACATCGCCTGAAGAAAGGCGAGGCGGTTCCGCATTTCGAAAATCGCTACCGTACCAAAGGAGGCGATTACCGCTGGCTAAACTGGACCGGACATCCCAACAGCGACACGAGTTTCTTTTATGCCCTCGCTCGCGACGTCACCGAAAGCAAGCAGGCCGAGTCGCTGTTGGCTGGTGAAAAGCAAATCCTCGAAATCATCGCCACGTCGAATTCTCAAGATGGGGGCCTCACCGAACTCCTCGAATTCATCGAATCGCAATCCGGCGGCATGATTTGTTCGATTTTGCTCCTCGATGACGACGGGATTCACTTGCGATGCGGGGCCTCAGGCAACTTGCCTGAAGAATATTGCCAGGCTATTGACGGCATAGAAATTGGGCCGGCTGTCGGATCCTGCGGAACGGCAGCTTTCTCTGACAAGACCGTCGTTGTTAGCGACATTGCAACCGACCCCCTCTGGGACAACTTTCGCGACTTGGCACTCAAGCATAATCTTCGTGCTTGCTGGTCCATTCCCATTCATGCCTCTTCTGGCTGCGTGTTGGGTACGTTTGCCATGTACTACGACCAACCTCGAAGTCCCGATGCTTTCCACGAAAACCTGATCGAACGGGCCATTCATTTGGCGTCGATCGCAATCGGCAAAAAGCAAGCCGAGGAAGAGCTACGCCAATCGGAGCTTCGCAGCCGAACCTGCTCGAAGGTTCGCCGGTCTGCAACAAAATCATCGATCTTGATTCCAAGTTGCAGTACATGAGTACCGCAGGGGTGACGCAGCTAAAAATCCCTAACATCGAAGACTTCTACGGATGCACTTTCCCTCCCGTTTTGTATCCTGAGTCGTGGCGAATACTCGCTGCTGAACATCTGGAGCAAGCCAAAAAGGGAGAAACTTCCCGTCTGGAATGTCCCGTGCATGATACCGAAGGGCAGGAGGTTTGGTTCGACACGACCTTCGTACCAGCTCGAGATGACCAGGGCGATGTCGAGTATGTCATCGTTAGCTCGGTGAATATCACCGAGCGAAAAAAAGCCGAGGAGGAAATCCGGCTCCATCAAGATCGATTGGCACACCTCGGTCGACTCAGTACCATGGGCGAAATGGCTACCGGGCTGGCCCACGAAGTGAATCAACCCCTGGCTGCCATTGCCAATTACTGCTACGCAGGTTTGCATCTTCTCGATAGCCCCCAGGCGGCGGATGTCGAGGCATTACGAAGTTTGTTCGAAAAGTTGTCAGAACAATCCTTGCGGGCAGGCGAGATTATTCGTCGGCTTCGTGGCCTCGTTGGCCAAAGGACTTTTGATCGTTCGCAAGCAGACATCGCCGAACCGATCCGCGAAGTACTTCGTTTATTGGAATCCAACTTGCGCCAAAGCCAGGTGTGTTGGGAGCAGAAAACGAATGGAAATATCTCCCCGGTGACGATTGACGCCATTCAAATCCAGCAGGTCCTTGTGAACCTGATTCGCAATGCAATCGATGCCATGAGCGAAACCGCATGCGATCAACGAGCGCTAACGATCACCACTTCGCAGAACCAGGACGATTTCATCGAAGTTGCCGTCCGCGACACGGGGAAGGGCTTACCCGCCGAACAGGCCGAGCAGGTTTTCGACGCCTTTTTCAGCAACAAATCCGAAGGAATGGGGATGGGCCTTGCCATCAGCCGATCCATCATCGAATCGCACGGGGGAAGAATGTGGATGATGCCTAACTCGGAACAAGGCGTAACCTTCCACTTCAGCCTACCAATCGAGAAGGAAGCCGTGTTGTGATGGGAGCCGCACGGCGCTAGCCGCGGGCCCTGTGGCATAGCGGTATGGCCTGGCCACCCGACGCTAGCGCGTTGCGGCTCACGATGTGCTGGCCGATCCCTCGGCTTTATTCAACCCTTGTTTGCGGGCTCGGGGTTGGGTTGCTTTTGGGCGGCTTTGGTCTCGGGGTGGGGCAGGTAGGTGCCGGTCGGGCCGACGAGCTTGATTGCCGGGAAACCAGAGGCCTGGGCTGCGGTCCAAAGAGCCAACGGGTCGAGCTTCTTCTTTTTCTGCGGGGTGACAATCGCGAGGTTGGCCTTGAGATCGATGCGCACTTTCGTCACGCCTTTTACGGCGTAGAGCTTGCGGGTGATTTTCTTTGCGCACGTTTTGCAGTGCAAACTGCCGACGTAGATCACCGTTTCGTTGGGAGCTTTTTTTAGCTTGGTCTTGGTTCCGCTTGCGGCGTGGGTTTGCGAAACCGCAAGCGTAATGGTGAACAGGAAAAATAGAAATAGGCGGAAGTTTCTTTGGTGTGACATGGGGATCCTTTATTCGCGAATGTAGAGGCCGGTGGCGTCGACGACCATCATGCCGCCTTCGATGACTCGGGCGGTGCCTTGAATGACTACCGTGTCGTTCTCTTTGACATCGAACAATTGGCGGACATCGGTTTGTAAAACCTTGCCGTTTTCGTCAAGAAAACGAACCATTGCTAGCATCGCGGAACGGTCGGCGGCGTGGGCGGCACAAAAGGCACATTCTTCGCCCGGCGCGTGAGCATGTCCGCTTTCCTCGTTTTCTACGACGGCCATGGGGTCGGCTAGGAAAAAGGCGGCTTGGTTTCTGGCGAATGGAAAATCGGGTTGCGTCTCTTTCCAGGGATTCGAAAGCCCACCGATTTGGCCGACGAGTACAACCTCGCGCGGCTCGGTCGCTTGGGGAATCTCATGGCCGTGGTCGTCTTCTTTGTGATCGTCGCTACCGAGCAGGGCATCGCGGACTTCGGGGACCACTTGGGCTGCGTCGGGCTCCTCGCTCAACGTGAGGCGGGCGCGGTGCTTAGCGAGTTGCTCGGGATCGATGCCGGCACTCGACTGGCCGCAGCCAGTCAAGGCAGCAACCGAGAGAGCCCCGACGACGAGGGCGAGTAGGTAGGTTAGGCGAAGCATGGTTTTTCCTCAGAAAGACAGGTGTTTGGCCGTTCAACAGAGCCATTTTTCGGATTTTCGTCAACTGTGGCATTTTTTTCCCAAGATAGGCCTTCGGTCGGCGAATTCCTTGATGGAGGCCCAGAGACAGGCCCGGACGGGGCGTCTGGGCCACGACCCTTTTTTTCGGAGGCGCAAGCCATGTTTAAGAGACTAATTTTCGGTGTTTTTGCAGTCGCAGTCGTCGGTGGGTTGTTGTTTGGCAGCAGCGCGATGAGCTATCTCACGACCTCGTGCGAACGGGTAAGCGAGACGGTCGAAAACAGCATTCCCTTGGAATTTCAGATCGATCGTGCCCGCAAAATGGTCCGTGATCTGGAGCCCGAAGTTCGCCGTTCGATGCACGTGATTGCCAAGGAAGAGGTGGAGGTTGAGCAACTCGACGCGCGCATCGGTTCGTCGGAAGTCAAATCGGAAAAAGAAAAATCGGAGATCATGCGATTGCAGTCGGACCTGCAGACGGGCAAATCGGTTTTTCGTTACGCCGGACGGAAGTACACCTCGGGCGAAGTGAAGCAAGACTTGTCGCGTCGATTTGCGAGGTTCAAAACCTCTGACGCCACGATGGCCAGCCTGCGCGACATGCGCGATGCGCGGCAGCGGAATCTTGACGCTGCCCGACAGAAGCTGGCGGCGATGATGAGCTCTCAACGGCAGTTGCTCGTGGAAGTTGAGAATCTTGAAGCCCAACTCAAATTGATCGAAGTGGCACGCGCTTCGAGCGACTTGCAATTGGACGACAGCCAATTGGCGCGTGCGAAGGGGTTGATGGCGGACATTCGAGCCAAGCTCGATGTGGCGGCCAAGTTGGCCAATGCGGATACCACCTTTCATGACGAGATACTGCTGGAAGGGCCAGCAAGCGTGGAAAATATTGCCGAGCAGGTTGCGGAATACTTTGGCGGTGGCGAGCGATCGGCTATCGCGGTTGCCAGTTATGTGGAAGATTGAATGGAAGCGTGAGCGAGTCCTCCTCCGGCGATCTGTCAGATCGCGGCTATTCTTCCTCGAACCTCCAGACGCTTTTATGTCGGGCAAACGGATCGTAGCTTGGGTCGACGGGGTGGGTGGATTTTTGATCTGCCTTGGCGAAGAAGTGGTGTTGGGGCAGCCTTCGGTTGACGGTGCGGATATTGCGGTGCTTGCCGACTTGTCTCGTCGTCATGCGACGATTCGTCGCGAGGGCGAATCCTATGTACTCACGCCCCTTCATCGAGCAAGCATTGATGGCCGTGTGCTCGCCGGGCCTACGGTGCTGAACGATGGAGCTCAAGTGAAACTTGGCGACACGGTACGGATGAAGTTTCATAAACCCCATGCGCTGAGCGCTTCGGCAGTGCTAACCCTTGAGTCGCACCACAAGACCGAACCGGCGGTCGACGCCATCGTGTTGATGTCGGAGAGTTGTATTTTTGGTCCGCAACCGCGGAGCCATATTTGCTGTCGAGATTGGACCGACGATTTTGTGCTGTTTCGTCGAGGCAGTGATTTGCAATTTCGCACCTCAGCCCCTGCGGAAGTCGAAGACGAGTCTCTCAGCACGGGGAAAACGATCGCCGGCAACTGCCGGATCGAAGGAAAAGGTTTTGCGCTGAGTTTCGAGGAGATTTGAGGCGAGCGAAGGGCGTAAGCCCTCCGTTCAAATCGAGGGACCCACGTCACGAAATCGGGGGACTTACGTCGACCCGCTCGCTAGAATAGAAAAACGATGAACCAACCTCCCGTCCAACCTGAGTCGAACCCTCGATCGAAGGGGGCGATGCGCTATGCCTATCCTAGTGGCTCGCGCCCCTTGGAAGGTTATACGATCAAGCGGGGCGTCGGGCGGGGTGGGTTTGGCGAAGTTTACTTTGCCGTGAGCGATGCGGGTAAAGAAGTCGCACTGAAACTTATCCGGAGGAATTTGGATGTCGAGCTACGCGGCGTGACCCAATGCCTCAACCTCAAGCATCAAAATCTTATCGCGCTCTACGATATTCGGACCGACGAGCATGAAGATCGCTGGGTCGTGATGGAATATGTCTCAGGCGAATCGCTTGACGAAGCGATTGAAAAACACCCGCAGGGGATGCCCCTTGAATTGGCAATGCACTGGTTTACTGGCATCGCGACGGGCGTCGCCTATTTGCACGATCATGGCATCGTGCATCGCGACTTGAAGCCGGCGAACCTCTTCATGGACGAGGGGACCGTCAAGATTGGCGACTACGGGCTCTCCAAGTTTATTTCGTGCAGTCGACGCAGTGGGCAGACCGAGAGCGTCGGCACGGTGCATTACATGGCGCCCGAAATCGGGAACGGTCGCTATGGCAAGGAGATCGATACCTACGCCCTGGGGATTATTCTTTACGAGATGCTTACGGGGCATGTGCCGTTCGAGGGCGAGAGTGTGGGCGAAGTGCTGATGAAACATCTGACGGCTGAGCCCGATTTGAATGTGCTCGACGAGCCGTATCGTGGCATTGTCGCGGGAGCGATGGCCAAAGATCCCGAAGTGCGAATCAAGAGCGTGGCTGCAATGCTCGATCGCTTGCCTTCATCGGTCAGGCCAGTCGGCGCTGTTCCGATGCCCAACGGTCGGAGCGCCGAAGGTCCGGTTGTTCTTACGGTCGACGAAGAACCTGCGGAGGCCGCCTCTTTGAAAGAAGACGACGAGCCGATTCTCGCTGCCCTGCGCAGCGGCTGGTACGATTTGGAACGTCGGTTTGACGAGAGCGATTTGCACCCCTTGCTCAAATCCATGATCGTCATTGCCTTGGTATTGGTATTCGTCTCCTCTGGGATACCATTTTTGGGCTTACTCCTCCCCGCAGCCTTCCTCTACTTGATCTATCGAACCGTGCGAGCAATCGTGGTCGGGCCAAGTCGAAAGAGGGTCGCAGCGAAGCCGGTGCAAGGGGTGCCGTCGCGATCAGAAAGCCCTGGCATTTCCTCGGTGCTTCAGGAACGAATTCAGTCGGAGACCGCCCGAGCAACCCAGGAGCAGAGGACGAAGCAAAAGACGAAGCAATTTTCTCGGCAGGACTGGCGGCAACAACTCCAAGAGCACTTGGCTGCCAAGACGATGCGGCAGCGGATGACCGAGCTCGTTGGCGGGATGTTGGTCGCGACGGCTGTTGCGTCGATCGGGTCACTGGCCATCTGCCTTGTCTCGGCGCGTGGCGTTTCGATGGAACTTTATGTTTGGATGACGCTAGTAGCGAGCTTGGCCAGTTGGGCGGTGATGATCCCGACACGATTGGCCGAGGGGAAATTCGAAGACCAAGCCCCGATGCGGTTTGTCCAATTGGTTTCCGGTGCCTTGGTGGGCGTGATGGCTTGGGGAATTGCCGAGGCGTTGGTGCTTTCGATGCCGTGGTCGAATATAGGAATTGGCCCTGGCAGCGGCATGATGGATGTGGCGCTAGGTTTTTCGTTGGAACGGAGTACTTTGGCCGATAACGCCGCGAAGCTGGTTCGGTTGCCCTTGCAAGTTTATGCGGCTTACTTCGCGTTTTTGTTTGCGCTGCTGGCTTGGTGGCGACAGGCGGAGGTGACGCGGCGAAGTCGGGTGAGCCTGTGGTCGGTCGTATGGTGCGGTTTTGTTGCGTGGCTATTGCATTTTGTGTGGTGGTTCCCTCAGCCGCTCGGTTTGCTGCTGGCTGCGGTGATCGCGTTTACAGTCCAGTTTTCTAGCGTCTGGATACCGCCTAGCCGTCGGCAGGCTCTTGCTGAGGGGGAGGAGGTAGGATGATAAATTCAATTTTGGGTGTGATAGTTTTGGTGTTGCTCGTTCGGCTAGCGACCAAGGCCAGTGCTGGCAGCATCTTAGGAGCCGGCGTTCTTCTGTTCATTCTATTAGTGTGTAGTTATCTGCTTTTGCGCGTTAGTGAGGATCGAGGTGAGCCGCACGGCGCTAGCCGCGGGTTTGTGGGACGTGGCCATGTGCCTCCGCTACCCGACGCTAGCGCGTTGCGGCTCACGAAGTCGCGTATCGATTTGGGCGAAGAACGCTCTGTCGGCGAAGAGGGAGGAGAGCAAGATCAAGACCGCGCCGAGAGCACACCGGCCAAGCCCGATTGGGTCAATCATCCGCCGAAGCGCGTAGGCAACGTCACCCGTCGGGTCGTCGCTTCCGATCCTTTCAGCACGGTGGAGGAATGTCACGCTCAGCTTGAAGGGCTGCTTCAGGGTGCCGTCCACGAGCGATTGCAGGATTTGATTGGCGAGGGGCCGGAGTTCCTGAGTCCTCAGATCGGCCTAGGCTACATCGTGCAAGAAATCTGTCAGGACGAATTCACCGAGACGGTCTCGGCTTCGTTCGGCGAGATGAGACGGATGCATGTGCTTATGGAATTCAATCCGGCGGTCGATGCCTATTTGCTCGCCGCGCAGGAAAAAACCGAGCGACGGCATCGGCTGGGGGTAGTGGGGCAATTTGCGGCGGCAGTGGTGGGGCTGCTGTTGCTTGTCTATGGGTTGCTAAAATTCGATACCTGGACCCACGGGTATTACACCAAGCGGTTGCTTGTCGGAGTGCCTGGGGTGATAATTGCAGTTGCGGTGTTGTTTTGGAGTTGAGGTTTTTTACTCCGGCGATGCGTCGCATCGCGGCTATTTGCATCGCATCGCGGCTACTTTCGTATGACTAAAACTTCGAATCCCGACTCGTTGCTTGTCGAAGAGATACGCCAGGGAAAACCTGATGCGTGGAATCGGCTTATTGCGCAGTACGAGGGGCGGTTGTTGTCGTTCGTCGAAAATCGACTCTCCTTCGGCAAAGGGGGCAGGCGGGCGGCCAGCGAAGACGTGGTGCAGGAAACTTTTATCGGTTTTCTGATGAGCCTACCCAACTACGATACTCGGCGCCCGCTCGAAAGTTGGCTCTTCACGATCGCTGCCCACAAACTGACCGACCATTTGCGTCGTGAAGGGCGTCGACCGGCGATTCCGCTTTCCACTGGCGGGGGATCGACTGGCAACGGGGAACTGCCAGGGAGGGCACGCGGGGCAAGTAGTATCGCTCGAAGTGGCGAACGGCGTGGCATGGAAGATACGGCAGTCGCTGAGGGGATTGAGCAACAAATCGAGCGGTGGCGAAAGGCGGGTAATTGGAAAAAAATTCAATGTCTTGAACTGATCTACGTGGCCGGAATGGGAAATAAGAACGTCGCCAAGGAGTTGGGCCTCAGCGAACAACGGGTCGCCAATTTTAAGTCCGATTTTCTTCAGCAGCTCCGCAAGTCGGTTCGAGGGCAACGGCTTAACGAAGATGTTTTTCCTGAACTGGGTGAGTAATTTTAAGAACACATGTCTGAACTGTTTTCCACTACCGAACTTGAAGCCTTTCTTGACGAAGCCTTGCCGAGTGGGCAGATGGCGGCCATCGAAACGGCTTTGCGCGACAATTCGGCGCTTGGCGATCGCTTGGCGGCCATCGTGAATAGGCAGGATGCTGGAGTCCACTCGATCGGAGCGACCTGGCGGCGACACCGGCTAAGCTGCTTGTCGCGTGAACAATTGGGGAGCTACCTCCTGCGCGTTCTTGATGCAGACCAAAACGAGTACGTCCGGTTTCATTTAGAAACGATCGGTTGCCGGTTGTGTAACGCCAGCCTGGAAGATTTG
>JAADIN010000026.1 GCA_013151315.1 Planctomycetota bacterium
GGCAGAACGTGTTCTTGGTAGGGCACCTCGACGTCGAGTAAGTAAGGGCCGTCGTGATCGATCATCGTTTGCATGGCCGAGACCAAGTCGGCCTTCTCTTTGATGTAGCGAGCGCCCCAGCCGAAACCCTGGGCGATCGAGACGAAGTCGGGATAACGCTTTTCGGGACTCAACCCATCCCCCTTGCCGGCGGCTTCGGGGTTGTCGATCGGGCCCAAGTAGGTGTGTGCCCGATTGCCCTGCATAAATCGGTCTTCCCATTGCACAACCATGCCCAAGTGCTGGTTGTTGAGCAGTAGCACCTTCACAGGCAGTTTTTCGCAAACGCAGGTGGCCATCTCTTGGATGTTCATCAAAAAGCTGCCGTCGCCTTCGATGTCGATGACCAGCCGGTCGGCTTGGACCGCCTGGACGCCCATCGCGGCGGGGAGCCCAAAGCCCATCGTTCCTAGGCCACTGCTGCTGAGGAACGTTCGCGGATTCGAAAACTTGTAAAACTGGGCCGCCCACATCTGGTGCTGCCCGACGCCAACGGCGATTACCGGATCGCGCTCGGCGGTCAGCTTCCAGAGCTCGTCGATCGCGTGTTGCTGCGTAATGCCTGGAAATGCCTTGTCGTATTTCAGCGGGTCGGTCTTTTTCCATCGCATACATTGCTCGACCCACTCGGAAATATCCTCAGGTGGCTCGACGGTTTTGTTGAGCTCTTGCAGCACAAATTTCACGTCGCTGCAGACCGGAATGTGGGCAGGCTTATTTTTGTTGAGCTCCGAGGCATCGATGTCGACGTGGATAATCTTGCCGTGCTTGCAGAATTCTTCGACTTTGCCAGTCACCCGATCGTCGAATCGCACGCCCAAGGCAATCAGTAGGTCGGCTTCGTCGACCGCGTAGTTGGCGTAGACCGTGCCATGCATGCCAAGCATGTCGAGCGAGAGCGGGTCGGTGCCTGGAAAGGCCCCCAGGCCCATGACGGTCGTGGTGATCGGAATACCGGTTTTTTTGACAAGCTCGCGCAAGTCTTCGCTTGCATCGGCCAAGATGATCCCGCCGCCGGCGTAGATGACCGGCCGTTTGGCGAGCTTGATCGCTGCCGCGATTTGGTTGATTTGCTCGGGTTTGGCAAGTGGCGATTCAAACGAGTAGCCGGGCAAATTGAGCGGCGCGTCGTAGTCGGGTACGCAGGAATCGAGTTGCACGTTTTTGGGGATGTCGACCAGAACCGGTCCGGGGCGGCCCGTCGAAGCAATCAAAAACGCTTCCTTCACAATCCGCGCGATGTCGTTGACGTCGGTCACCAAGTAATGGTGTTTTGTGATACCGCGGCAGACTTCGACGATTGGCGTTTCTTGAAAGGCGTCGGAACCGATGACCGCCGTGGGCACCTGGGCCGTGATCGCGACCAGGGGAATGCTATCGAGCTTGGCATCGGCGATGGCGGTGACGAGGTTCGTTGCGCCGGGGCCACTGGTGGCCATGCAGACGCCGACTTGGCCGGTGCTTCGCGCAACTCCCTGGGCCGCAAATCCGCCACCCTGCTCGTGGCGTGGCAAAATCGTCCGAAGCTTATCGCTAAAACGGGTGAGCGCCTGATGCAGGGGCATGCTCGCGCCGCCCGGATAAGCGAAAATCACTTCCACGTCGTGGTTGACCAGCGATTGGACCAGAATATCCGCGCCGGTGGTGATTTCGCTCTTGGTCTTGCCCTTTTTCTTTGACATCGTCTTTTTTGTCGTGGTTGCCACAACGGACCCTCAAATTTGATCGGATGGGAGTTCTTAGGCTCTATGGTAAGCGTACCGGAAGCCAGAAACAAGGATTCCAATGCGACTTCACAGCAGAACTGCCAAGTTGAAGGGTCTGCCTGTGGCTAGAAGAGAGCCATCTCGAGTGCCTGAGGTTCACCAACGCGTTTCAGCCCCAGGCTCGCCGAGGGATGGTGAAGGAGTACAGCACGACCACGGCGCCTGTGGCCATGAGGCTCCAGGGAGCCCAATCGGGCGGCACAAGTTCCTCTCGGTCGAAAACCGGAGGTCGGCCATCGGTGGGCTTTTTGAGCACCGCTTTATCGATAGCAAGCGCTTCGACGCCTAGCAGACAAGTGTAGGCGCCCAGCGCCAGAAAGAGGGATCGCCACATGGCTGGAGCTCCTTCAGGACGGGGGAGTGAGCAGTCTACCTCTTCCTTCGTCGATGCCTGCTCGCGTGCTGTAGCAAGAGTTCCTCGCTCGAATAAACGCTCCTCAGGTGATTGTTGGTCGTGGGGATCGCAACGCCTGAAAGGCCTTATTTCGACTCGATCCTGCTACCTTTCTGTTTTTTCGCCAACAGGTACAATGGCCCCCTCCAATGGACAGCATTGCCACGGCCAGGTCGTTGCCAGCCAACGAGCTTTACGGGCTGGCCAGTCAACTCGAACAGCAGAGTGGCTTCTCCGATGTGCTTGCCAGCCTGAGTGCAGGGCATGGCGGGACATTGGGCGGAGTCTGGGGATCGTCGTGCGCGCTCGTCGCGACGGCCCTGCAGAAGGCTTGTCCTGCGACGTTGGTCGTCGTTTTGCCCCATGCTCGAAATCTCGACGCCTTCTGCGACGACTTCGCCATTTTTGCTCCTGTGTCGGTCGAGCAATTTCCTGCCTGGGAAACCGACGCCGGCGAACGACTGCTGCAAGACGAAATCTACGCCCAGCGGCTACGGGTACTCAAACGCCTCCAAAAGGGCGACGACTCCTTGGTGGTCGTGACGGCGATTCAGAGTTTGATGCAGCCGGGGCCCAGTGCCGACGATCTGCTTGCCGCGACGCGGACGATTCGTGCGGGCGAGACGCTGGACGTGCCCGAGCTGACCCGTTGGCTGGCTGAGCAAGGTTGCGAGAGTACGAGCGCAATTGAGTTGCCGGGCGAGTTTTCGGTTCGTGGCGGTATTTTCGATGTCTTTCCGCCCGATGCCGAACATCCGGTTCGTATTGAATTGTTCGGCGATGAAGTCGAATCGATCCGCTCGTTCGACGTCGCGACCCAGCGGAGCGTTTCGACGCTCCCGTCGGTCGACATCACGGTTCTGCCCCCCAATCGTCGGGACCGGACCCATTTTACGAGCTACCTGCCGGCGAATAGTTGGTTTCTGCTCGTCGAGCCGAACGAGCTCCAGGAAGAGGGTCGCTACTATCACCAGCGACTCGAGCAACCCGAAGACTCTTTTGCCGTCACGACGACACTGAAAGAAATTTACAAATTTCCCTCGGCAACCGCTTCGGGAGTTCCGTCGGGATCTTACGAGACGACCGCCCATTTGCAGTTCGAGTCGATTGAACGGTTTAGCGGCGACGTCCATCGGGTGCGCAAGGAACTCGATGACGTGGCGGCGGGGCAGAAAGTTTTTTTGGTCACCGAGACCGAAGCCGAAGTGCAACGGCTGACCGAGCTTTTCGCAAAGACCCAGATGCTCGGCGAAGGGCGTCTTCAGTTTGTGCTTGGGCGATTGTCGAGCGGTTTTCGTCTCGTCGATCAGCAGGTGGTGTTGCTCAGCGCTGCCGAGTTGTTTTTGCGCGAAGAAGTAGCACGACCGAGTCTTCGCCGACTGGGCCGGGCGATCGATAGTTTTTTGCAACTTCGCGAAGGCGACCTCGTCGTGCATGTGGGCCACGGCATTGGCCGCTATCGGGGCTTAAAACTGCTAGAGAAAGAAGGGGGGGCGGAAGAACATCTGGAAGTCGAATTCCACGGCGGCACGCGCATTTACGTCCCTTCGAGCAAAATCGAGTTGGTGCAAAAGTATGTCGGAGGGCGAAAAACCAAACCGACCCTTGCACGAATCGGCGGAAAGGCTTGGATTCGCCACAAACAGGCTGCCGAAAAAGCGGTCGTCGATTTGGCTGCCGAGATGCTCCAGTTGCAAGCCGCACGCAGCGCTCGCCCCGGCATCGCCTTTCCGGCCGACAGCACTTGGCAACAAGAATTCGACGCCGCGTTTCCTCATCAGGAGACTCCCGACCAACTCACGGCCCTGGTCGCGATCAAAGAAGACATGCAACTGCCCAAGCCAATGGATCGGCTCCTCTGCGGCGATGTCGGCTACGGCAAGACCGAATTGGCCATTCGCGCGGCGTTCAAAGCCATCGACGCCGGCTATCAGGTAGCCGTCTTGGTGCCAACGACCGTTTTGGCGATGCAGCATGGCCGAACATTTAGGCAACGGATGGCCGAGTTTCCGTTCGATATCGAAGTACTCTCTCGATTCAGCACAAAAAAACAGCAGCGGGAAATCCTCGAACGGGCCGCCGCCGGTCAGGTCGACCTGCTGATCGGCACCCATCGTTTGGCCTCGGCCGACGTGCAGTTTCAAAACTTGGGACTGCTGATTATCGACGAAGAACAACGGTTCGGCGTCGCGGTGAAGGAGCGACTCAAGGCGTTGCGCGCCAGTGTGGATATTTTGACCATGACCGCGACGCCCATTCCGCGCACGCTGCATATGTCGCTGCTGGGGGTGCGAAGCATCTCGAATCTCGAAACGCCGCCCCAAGATCGTCTGGCGGTCGAGACGCGAATCGCCCGCTTCGACGAGAATCTCATTCGCCATGCGGTGCTACGAGAATTGAATCGCGAGGGGCAAGTTTTCTTCGTCCACAACCGAGTGCATGACATCCACGCCGTAGCGGCCCGACTGCAGCGCATTGTGCCCGAGGCGACGATCGGCATCGGCCATGGGCAAATGCCCGAGTCGGAGCTCGAAGACGTGATGCTTGGTTTTATTCGCAAAGATTTTGATATTCTGCTCGCAACGACGATCATCGAAAGCGGGCTCGATATTCCGAATGCCAATACGATCTTTATCGACGATGCCGACCGCTATGGATTAGCCGACTTGCATCAGTTGCGCGGCCGCGTGGGGCGCTACAAACATCGGGCCTATTGTTATCTGTTGGTCGACGAAGATCGGCACTTGTCTCCCGAGGCGGCGCGTCGGCTGCGAGCGATCGAAGAGTACAGCCAAATGGGGGCCGGTTTTGCGATCGCGATGCGCGATCTTGAATTGCGCGGGGCGGGCAACCTGCTCGGGACGCAGCAAAGCGGGCATATCTCGAGTGTCGGTTACGAGCTCTATTGTGCGCTGTTGGAAAAGGCCGTCCGCCAACTCAAAAATTTGCCGCCGCAGGAGTCGGTCGACGTGTCGATCGATTTACCGCTCGGCGCATTTTTTCCTCGCGACTATGTGCTCGAGATGCGTACGAAGATCGACCTCTACCGACGGCTTGCTCGGATCGCCACGGAAGACGATCTCAACGATTTTTGCGAGGAGCTGGCCGACCGGTTCGGCTCGCCGCCGGCGTCGGTCGAGCAACTGGTGGAGCTAGCACGGCTACGAATTTGGGCCCATGCTTGGGGCATTACCGCCATCCACCAGGAAGGCCCGTATGTGGTGCTAGGCTACGCCGACCGCTCGAAGGTTGCCGATCTGGTCGAGCGAAGCGGCCAGCGTCTTCGGGTGGCAGATGCTAGAAGTGCGTATCTCCCCTTGAGTAAAAAGGTTAGCGAGGTTCAAGCGATTCTCGAGGAGCTGAAATCGCTCTTGCGGCCTGGGAAGGTCGGCCACTAGTTGCAATCGTCCTGTGGGAAGAGCCTAAATCCTACCGCCTCAAACCGAACCCCTCCGCCTTCCTTTTTTTGAAAAATGTGTGAAAATAACCAAGCTCACCTTGTAGACAGCGAATGGCGGGTGAACCAGCTTGCCCACCGTTACCCTCCTTTCCCGTAGCCAACACTGGAACGCACCCTCATGTCGAGATTCCGAGGCAGTTGCCGCGTTTTTCTTTTGGTCTGCTTGCTGACAAACACTACGCGTGCTCAGCGAGCCAACCTCGACGGTGTGCTTTCGCCCCTTGGACGCCAAGTCGAAAGCTTTCGTCTGCTCGACTTCCGTGGCAAGGGGCATTCGCTCAAAAGTTTCGACCGCTACCCGATTCTCGTCGTCGCGTTCCTTGGAACGGAATGCCCGCTCGTGAAACTCTACGGGCCACGACTCGAAAAGATGGCCCAAGAATTCGAGCCGCAAGGCGTGGGTTTTGTCGGCATCAACGCCAACCGCCAAGACTCGATCACCGAGATCGCCGCCTACGCACGCCGACACGAAATCAAATTTCCGATGCTCAAAGATCTGGGCAATCGTGTTGCCGACCAAATGGGGGCGGTGCGCACGCCGGAAGTCTTTGTGCTGGACCGGGAGCGTGTCATTCGCTACTGGGGACGGATCGATGATCAATACGGCGTCGGCTATATTCGCAAGGCACCGGAGCAACACGATCTGAAAAACGCGATTGAAGACATGCTGGCCGGAAAAAAAATCGGCGCCCCGGTGAACACGGCTGTTGGCTGTTTTATTGGTCGAATCCGCGAGCCCGATGCCGACGCCGAAGTGACCTATTCCAATCAAATCGCACGGATCTTAAAAAAACACTGCGTCGAGTGCCACCGCGAAGGCGAGATCGCTCCCTTCGAACTGGCCGAGTACGACGAAGTGGCCGGCTGGGCCGACATGATCGAAGAAGTCGTTCGCCAGCAACGCATGCCTCCCTGGTTTGCGAACCCCGAGCATGGCCACTTCGCCAACGATCGCCGCATGAGTAAGGAAGAAAAACAGTTAGTCTACGACTGGGTCGAGTCGGGCGCACCCGAAGGCGATCGGGCCGATTTGCCGGAACCTCCAACCTACGTGTCGGGCTGGCAACTTCCGCAAGAGCCCGATTTCGTGGCGTCAATTACTAACGAGCCATTCAAGGTGGCTGCTGAGGGAACCATTGAATACCAGTATTTTTCAATTGATCCTGGCTTTAAGGAAGACAAGTGGGTCAAGGCGATCGAAATTCAGCCCGGCAATCGTGCCGTGATCCATCACATCTTGATGTTCTCTGGCACGAACGAAAATATCGAACAAAACATTCGCCATAAGTTCCGTGGCGGGGCGGGCGGCTTTGACGGAGCTTTCGTTCCCGGGCAACGATTTCAACCTTATCCCGAAGGGGCTGCCAAGCTCCTTCCTGCGGGGACTCGACTTGTTTTTCAGGTTCACTACACCCCCATCGGCACCGAACAACTGGATCAAAGCCGCGTTGGCATGGTGTTTGCCGATCCTTCGGAAGTCAAATACGAAGTCCGAACCTCGAGTGCAGTTAATTCAACACTTCAGATTCCTGCCTTCGATTCAAATTACCGAGCCGAGGCGGGAAGCCCTCCCTTGCCACCCGAGGCTCAGCTTCTATCGCTCATGCCTCACATGCACCTGCGCGGGAAATCGTTTTTCTATGAAGTCATTTATTCCGATGGACAACGCAAGACGCTGCTCGACATTCCGCAATACGATTTCAATTGGCAGTTAGCCTACCGACTGCAAAAACCCATGGAGCTGCCTGCCAACACGCGAATTCATTGCGTGGCACACTACGACAATTCCGAAGCCAATTTGGCAAATCCCGATCCTTCGAAGAACGTGCGTTGGGGAGCCCAAACCTGGCAAGAAATGTTGATCGGCTATTTCAACTACATGATCCCTGTCGACTCAGGGCCACAGGAAGAGTAAGGCCCAGATCTCGCAATGGTTACCACACGATTTGATAACCTAGACAACCGTCTTGATGGAAAAATCTCTCGCGAGGAAGTGCCCCAAACGTTTTCGATTTCTGTTTGCTCCGCTCGACGTCAACGGCGACGGGGTGCTTGATTTTGAAGAAGTCAAAGCACTCCAACAGTTTCAATAAGGCCTAGTGCTTTGTCATGACTAAAACAAAGCACTCGTTCTAACGATTAATGAAAGCGATGCACAAGTGTCCGGTTATAAGTCGAACAGTGGTAACTGGTTAGAGTGAGGGGTGTCGGGAGAGTTGCGATTAAATTCGGTAAGTAGCGGTAA
>JAADIN010000093.1 GCA_013151315.1 Planctomycetota bacterium
CTCTTTTTCGGAAACTCGCTGAGCAGCCCATGGGTACTCAGCCGATCATGCCCTTTTTCTAAAATCCGCTGGTCCTGCGAACCCACTAGCACTTGAGCCGTGTAGTCAGCACCATACATTTGATCAAGCCGCACCATGCACGACAAAATTTTCTGCGCAACAACCAGCGGGTCGTCCACTTGATCGAGTTGGTCGAGGCAAACATCGCAGGCATCGCACTCCTCTTGGTCGATCGACTGACCAAAATACTGCACCAGCGATTGATGTCGGCAGGTTGTCGAACTGCAAAACCGATCGATCGCTTGCAGGGCCTCCATCGCCGCGTCGTTCGCCTCGCCCGACATGGCCATCAACCGTTTCCAGGTCCCAAAATCGCCGCCCCCATAAAACAGACAGCAATCGGCCTCGAGTCCATCGCGCCCGGCCACTTTCCTGCTGATAAGCCTCCAGCGATTTGGGCATCCCCGAGTGGATCACGAACCGCACATTCGATTTGTCGATCCCCATCCCAAAAGCCACGGTTGCAACAACAATGTTGATCCGCTCCTCAAGAAATGCCTCTTGGTTACTCATTCGTATTTTTGCAGACAAGCCCGCATGATAGGGCAAGGCCGAATGTCCCAACGCATTAAGTGCCTCGGCCGTCCGCTCGACCTCTTTACGAGAAATGCAGTAAACAATGCACTCGTTTTTGTGACGCTCGATCACTTCCAGCATTTGATCCATGCCCCGCGCGCGCCGCTGGACCCGATAGTTGAGATTCGGCCGATCGAACGAGCCGACCAACATCTCCGGCTCATCAAGCCCAAGCTGCGCAGCAATATCATGCCGCACTCGCTCGGTCGCCGTCGCCGTATACGCATGAACGGCCACCCCAGGAAAACGCTGCTTGAGCGTCTGAAGGCCCCGATATTCGGGCCGAAAATCGTGACCCCACGAGCTAATGCAATGCGCTTCGTCGATCGCCACCATCGAAACCGGTACACTGCCGAGCAAGTCGAGCATATTTTCGTTCAGCAAACTCTCGGGCGCCAAGTAAAGCAGTTTTAATGCGTCGCACCGCACCGCTTCAATGACCGTACTTCGCTCGGCCGCAGAAAGCGAGCTGTTGTAATAGGCGGCCGCAATGCCATTGGTACGCAGCGCGTCAACCTGATCTTTCATCAGCGAGATCAGCGGCGAGACCACCACCGCCAAGCCATCGAGACAACAGGCAGGTGCCTGAAAGCAGAGCGACTTGCCGCCGCCAGTCGGCAGGATGACCACGGTATCGCGATCAGCAAGCACCGCCTCGATCGCTTCCTGCTGCAACGGCCGAAAACTATCGTAGCCCCAAAGCTGACTTACGGTTTCGCGAACGGCTTCGATCGTTATAGATGACATGGATCAACAAGGCCCGTGAGGAAAACTAACCGTGCGTACAGGCTAGCGAGATTCAGCGAACCGGGCAAGCGGCTCTCCGAGACGGTACTGTTTACGTCGAAGTTGGCAACGCGCACAATACAGATTCAAGAGACCCGTTCACGGGCCAACCCCGCCGCAGGCGGTATTAGCCCCGTGCTTTAGCACGGGGTACAAGAGAGCACCCGTTCCAGCAAAGGCCCGTTTACGGGTCTTCTCGCAGCGATGGCTTGAGCCAAACAAACCAGGGGAGATTGTCAGCCATGTCTCGCAACTACTACTGCGAAATCAATTTCCATATTATCTGGCACACCAAAAACAGCTCGCCCCTGCTGACTCCGACTGTGGAGCCGGTCGTCTATCGAGCATTGCGTAAGCGTATCGTCGATACACCCGGCGCATTTGTCCATCAGATCGGCGGTATCGAAACGCATGTGCATATCGCCGTCTCGGTCCCTCCGACGCTAACTCCTAGCGAATGGATTGGACAGCTCAAGGGCGGCACGTCGCATGATGTTAATCAGCAGACCAGTACACACGACAAGGTACTCCAATGGCAGGCCGGCTATGGCATCGTCGGTTTTGGCACAAAAGACCTGCCGTGGGTGATTGCGTATATCAACAACCAACGAGAGCATCATACAAAGAACACCGCGATTGATCGACTAGAACAGATCACGCAGTTTGACGATCGATCGTAACTCTCCCATAGCTCAAGCCGCAGCAACGAGAAGACCCGTAAACGGGCCTGCCGTTGAAACTGTGGCACGATCCGCTACCCCGGCATAAATGCCAGGGCTAATACCGCTGCGCGGGAAAATTGAGACCCGTTTACAAGATTTTCTCGCTGCGGTACATCTACCCCGGCCAAAAATTCGACTGGAATCTGCCCAACAAAAACGCGACAATCGCCCCCGCACCTATTGATCCCAGCTCTTTGAAAACCCGAGTTCTGTCACCCAAAACGCGCGCTCGTGTTTTCGTGACAAAACACAGGAAACACCACCTTGCCAAACACTGCGATTGCAACTCGAAATCGACCTGACTGTGCCGAGTTTCGTCCTTTTGGCCCAAAAAACCCTGGCAAAAAATATTCTGACGGCAGCAAGAAAAACTGCTACAAAAAGCATCTATAATGGCGAGAAGGCCTGAACGCAAAGTGACACGCCCCCACCAAAAGTACCCCATGCCCTGGATTCCCCGACGATTTGGTTTGCTGTTGCTAGTTTATCTGGCCGCGGTCGGCTATGCGCTCGTCGCATGGTTGCCGACGATCGTCGAGGGCTATCGCGATTTGGTCGAAGCCAACCCCAAACTGGCGACCGCCTATCTGTCGCTCGTCGGGCTCGGCGGAACGGTGCTCGCCGGGCTTTCGCTCTGGCTTCTGTGGCGACTCCTGAAAAACACCCTCGCCAAACAGCGGCGTCGTGAGCGGAGGGTAAAAAACCCTAGCGATATGTCGGCCGGGCAAAAGCAAAACGAACTTGCCGAGAATCTCTCGACCAGCCGGGCGTTTGTCGGCGATTCGAACGTCTCGCCCGAGTTGCGATCCGAAGTCGAGCGCAGCTTGCAATCGCTCGAAGAAAAACAGGAAGGCAGCCGCTTAGAAGTCGTCGCCTTTGGTACGATCTCGAGCGGCAAGTCGACGCTGCTCAACGCGCTGGCTGGTCGCGAAGCGTTTGCTGCCGACGTGGTCGGCGGAACGACTTCGATGCGCAGCGAAATCCCCTGGCCCGGCGACGACAGCGTCGTGCTGGTCGATACGCCCGGCTTGGCGGAAGTGCGCGGCGAGAGTCGTGCCGCAACCGCGGCCGAGGCCGCGAAAGATGCCGATCTCGTGCTACTGGTCGTCGACGGGCCGCTCAAAGATTACGAAGTCGATTTGGTCACCCGGCTGGCCGAAATGGAAAAGCGAATCATCGTTTGCCTGAACAAAGAAGATTGGTACGACGACCAGCAGCAAGAGGAACTCTCCACGCAAATCGCAAAGCAATTGCCCTCGATCACCCAGGCAGACGTCGTCGCAGTACGGGCCTGCGCAGTAAGCCGCTTGCGGTTTCGCATCGCCGCTGATGGCACCGAACGACAGGAACAACTCGAACACCCCCCCGACGTGCAGGCCCTAGCCCAGCGAATGATGCAGATCGTCGAGCACGACGGCCGCGAGCTCCTACTGGCCAACCTGCTATTACAGTCCCGCGGCCTGGTCGACGAAGCCAAACAGCGCGTCCGAGCCGTGCTCGACCGACGAGCCGAGGAAATCGTCAGCCGACACATGTGGGCAGCCGGCGGCGCAGCCGGCATCAACCCGATCCCCCTGCTCGACTTGGCCGGCGGCAGCGCGATCACCGTAAAAATGGTGCTCGATCTAGCACAGGTCTATCGCCAGCCAATCGACGCCGACACGGTCGTCAAAATGCTGGAGCAATTAGGCAAAAATCTCATTGCCATGGTCGGCGCAACTGCCGCTGCCCCGGCCGTGGCCAGCGGCATCGGTGCCCTCCTAAAGACCGTCCCCGGCATTGGCACGATCGCCGGCGGCCTCGTGCAGGGCGTTGTCCAAGCATTGGTCACCCGCTGGATCGGTAACGTCTTTATTGTTTATTTCCAACAGGAGATGAAAGCGCCGCCAACAGGGCTCGCCGAGTTGGCTCGCGACCAATGGCAAGAGCTTACCCGGCCTGCTTCGCTACGGAAGTTAATTCGACTCGGTCGTCATGAGTTAAGTCCCTCTCCAGAAGCCGAGGAATCTCAATGATCGACGCCCCGCAACCACCTGACGACTACCGTAGCGCCCTCGACGCGGTGCATCACGCCATCTCGCAGTTCAAAGATTGCAGCGACGAAGAACGCCGCGAGCTTCAAAGCGACCTCGATGCCCTTGAACGAATGGCAGAAAAGCTCGAGGCAGGACGAATCGAGATCGTCGTTTTTGGCGAAATCAGCACCGGCAAATCGGCGCTCGTCAACGCGCTCGTCGGCGAAGAGCTCACGCAAGTCAACATCCAAGGCGGCTGGACCAAAGACCTTTGGCACGTGCCCTGGGACAATCTTGGCTATCGGGTCCCCGGTTTTGCCAACTCGCAGGTGGTGCTCGTCGACACACCTGGGCTCAACGAAGTCGATGGTGCCGGCCGAACGAAAATGGCTCGAACGGCTGCCGAGCAAGCCGATTTGGTGCTCTTCGTAACCGACTCGGACCTCAACGAAACCGAATTCTCGGCTCTCGAAAACGCCAGCCACAAACCGATTCTTCTCGTGCTGAACAAAACCGACTTGTACCGCCCCGAAGAGGTCGAGCAGCTACTCGATTTGTTCCGCGGACCCCGCTTGGCCGGATTGGTCGACGCCGAAAATATCCTCGTCACGCAGGCCGATCCTCGTGAAGTGCAATACATCCTCGAATCACCAGACGGCAGCGAACGGACCGAATGGCGCAAACCAAAACCAAAAACCGAAGCGCTGACGGACCGAATATTAAAAGTGCTCGAGGCCGAGGGTCGGTCGCTGCTGGCGCTCAACGCTGCGATGTTTGCTGCCGACAAAAGCGATCGCATGGCAGCGCTGCGAGTTCAGTTGCGCGAAAAGACAGCTGCCAGTACGATCTGGAAATATGCCGTAACCAAATCGCTTGCGGTTTCGCTCAACCCACTACCCGCAATCGACGTGTTGGGCGGCACGGCCGTCGATGCCGCGATGATCGTTTCATTGGGCCGCGTCTACGGCATCAGCATCACAACCTCCAATGCGCGATCGCTGGTGACCTCGATCCTCAAAGCGGCCGGTTGGGTCATGCTCAGCGAAGCGCTGGTGAGCTACGCCTCCTCCGCATTCAAAGCCTTAACCGCCGGCTACGGCAGCCTCGCCACGGCCCTACCGCAGGGAGCTGCGGCAGGTTACGGCTCCTACATCGTTGGTCAAGCGGCCCGCTACTATTTCCAACACGGCGCAAGCTGGGGCAGCGAATCGCCCAAGCAAGTCGTCACCCAAATCCTAGAAAACACGGACAAGCAATCGGTGCTCGAAAAGTTGAAAGAGGAAATCAAGCGAAAGATTTCGCGGAACCCGTATGCGAAAGAGGGGTAACAAAGGACTCTGCCGCTCGCTTCATGAAAGCGGCATGACTACTTCTCTTCGAGTTGCCCAAGAAGCTCTTGCCAGGTGAGCTGGACTTGGCCAATGTGATTGGCGAGGCGGTCGGAGGGAGGCTGGTGGTTGAAGCGAGAGCGGGCGGTGGTGACTTCCTCTTCGAGGGCGGCCAACCAATCGGGGATGTCGAGGCCTGCTCCCGAGGGCTCCTTGGCAAGACTGGCAATCTCTCGCTCGAGGGCTGCAAAGACCTCTTGGCCTTCGGCGTCGGTGGCAGTTAGGGCCGGCTCGACTAAGGCTTTGATGCGGTCAATCATGAGTGGCCGCACGAAACGTTCGCCGACGCGATCCGCAACGGTAGCGAGGCGCATGCCGTATTCTTGGCTGAGTGTGGCGAGCCGAGCGAGATGGGAATCGGCTTCTTCGGCAGTCCGTTCGGTAAAAGTTTGGCACCACATTTCTGCTGCGGTTGCGCGATTGCGACGGACGAGAATTTCATGGGCCCAAACCACGGGCTTGAGGTTCCAAGCGACCCGCTCGTAGGCCGTTTGTACTCTCAGAAAGTCGACCAAGGTATAAAGTTGTTCACCGTGATCGGATTGGGTGGTCGTCGTGTTGTAGTCGAGGTAATTCCCATAGTTTTCGACGACCGTTTCGATGGCGAGTGACAATTGTTCGACGGCCTCGTCTCGGAGGAGACCGTGGTTGATGTCTTTGATGAGCGAAAACTCGTCTTCGGCCTCGGGATCATCAGCCATTCGGTCGAGCCACTGGTCGACGCCCTGGTGCAAGATGCCGCGTAGGTTTCCGAGGCTCATAAACTTTTGTTCGAATAAGTCGGCACCATACTGGCGTACGAACTGGCGAAACCGGTTCCAGCGCTGGTCGTCGTCGAGGCGTTCGACCACACTGAGTCGTAGTGACCGACTATGGGTGAGCCAGCGATCGAGTTGGGTTTCGGTAAGTTGCTGCAGCGCGTCGACCAGCATGTGGTCGGCATGTTGCTCTTGCTGCGAGGAATTGGCTTGGTCCCAGAGTTCGGCCGAGGCGACCATGGATCGGACGATCGCTTGGTAGCCATTTTCGAAGAGGCCATCAAACTCGGTAACAGCCCCTCGGCCGACGGGATGTTCGAGTTCCATCTCTTGGGCAACGTCGAGCAATTGGCACGTTTCGCGAATCAATCCCAACTTGGGCAGCCATCCCAAAAGGTCGTAGAGCAGTTGCTGAATGCCGCGCGTGGCAACGATCTGTCGAGGCTCGCCTCCGCGCGAATGGGGAAGGTACAAGAGGGCACAAGGCTTTAGCGCGGCGAGGAACTCTTGCCAATGGGTGCGAATGGTCTGGGCGTCGCCGGCAAGCACGGCTCGCAAGATTTTTACGGAGTAAAGATCGACCGGATCGCCGAAGGTTTCGTCTTCGTTCGAATCGCCCTGGCTGTGGGTTGCGGCGAGCAGCCGGGCGGCATCGCGTGTTTCGACGCATGTGATAATGATGCGCTGGACGAGCCCTTCGTGGAGGGTACGCAGGCGGTCGTATTCGACGAGCGACTCGTGAGAACCTGAAGGCTGGGGAAGTTGACAACCGTGAAGGGTTTCTAGGAGTTCGACCAATTGACGGTAGTTGGTCGTGGTTTGCACGAGCCCTTGGAGAAAGACTTCGGGACGTCCGTCGGATCCTTCGGGCGTAGAACCCCAGACAATGGCAGCGTGTTTCCAAAGGTTCGAAACGGTGGTGAGAAAATCAAGCCGCTGTTCGAGTCGCTGGGCCTCATGTTCCCACTCGGAATCCTCAAAATCACCGCCCTCGTCGGCCAGGTCGCCCTCGAAGCCGTCGTCGGTGCTGTCGCGGTAGACCATCTGTTCGTAAGCGGCTTCAAACAGTTCGTCGTGTCCGTCTTCGTCACCGTCTTCCTCGTCATCTTCGTCGAAACCGTCTTCGAGAAAGAGATCGCTGTCGAACTCGGCGTCGCCCTGGTCAGGTGGGCTGTCGAAAGGAATCGCGTCAAAGGGCCCGTCGAAAGTGAGAGAAGGGGCTTGCCAGTATTCCTCGGCATTGGCTTCTAGGTAGGCAAAGAATTTTGCGACCTCGTCCCAGCAGTCTTCGCCACGAGCGAGTTGTTCGGCTTCGACGACGGCGAGCCACTGGAAGGCAAGTCTGCGGAAGGAGCAGTCGTTTTCCTCCAGCGGGGTGCGATCTTTTTGGCTCACCCATTGCATCATCAGGGCTCGCGAAGCGACCGTATCGCTGTGCTCGAGCAGCGCTTCGATGACCAGCTGGAAAGATTTGGAGGTATCGAACTGGTCGACAAACATTCGCCAAAATCCGACATCGCCTGCCGCGGCACCCGCTTTGTGCCAAGCGTTCAGCGCCCCGGCGACGAGATTGGCAGAGACCTCGGTCTCTTTGGCGACGAGGTGATAGACGTCTTCGACGGTGGAAGTGGCAAACTTGTCCCACCAGGTTGCCATGCGATCCAGGATGGTAGAAAACTCTTTTTCCAAGTCGCCATGGTCAATCGCAGCGGCTTCGCTCCAGGCGCGCGCGCCAAGGTCCAAGACTTGTTCGACCAACTCGATCAGTCCATCGACCCGTTGATCGTGGATGGTGTTTTCTAATGCGGGAAAGAGGCTGAAATTTCCGGCGAATCCGACGACGTTCCAAGGGTCGACGAGCGCGCCGCATTCGATGCCTCGGTAGATGAGATCTTCGCAAGCGGTGAGATGGTCGGCCACCTGGTCGAGCTCGCCGAGATCGATCGCGTCGTGTCCGGAGGTTAAATGGCAATAGATTCCGCTTACCATGCGAGCGGCAGCCACCTGGACCGAGTCGGCTTGTCGCTGGGCGGCCTCGGGATAGCCGAGTCGGGCGTAGAGGTGGGCCAAATGAACGTGCTGCATTTGTAGCGAACGTCGTCGGGCCAATTCCTGGTTGAGGTGCTGGCGGGCTGCACCGAAAGGTTGCCTTTGTTGCTGGGCTTCGGCACGCAATCGTTCACCGCGTGGGCCTTCGGTGTTGGCGACTAGCTGCTCGTAGAAGTCGTCGCGAAAGGCGGCAATGATCGGGAGGAGCGTCGAGAGCGTTACCGTGGAATCGTGTCGAGTGGGTCCGTCTCCGCTGACCGAGGAAGCCATCAACATGGTGCCGGCTAGCACGGCAGCCGCTTCGTGATAGCGATATTCCTGCTGCTCTTCGTCGGCCACTTCGCAGCGAGACAGCAACGCGTCTAAAGTGATTTGCTGAAGGACAAAGCGGGTATAAAATCCCGCGCCTGAAATATGGCGCGGATCCCACTGCCCAAAATGGTAGTTGGGACGACGATTGACCGGGTGGTCGAAATCGTAGGCGCGAGGATCGATGGCAACCTCTTCGAGATGATCGAGATCGAAATTAGCGCGCGAGAGGATGTCGTCGTCGGTCTGGGCAAGAATCGCCAAGGCGAGTTGGATAAGCTTTTCGTAGCGACCCACGGCAACTCCGGTGCCCCGAATATAGACGGGGATCGGGCGGACAAATTCGTGAGGATAGGGGTCCGAAAAATTTTCGGAATCGAGCATCGCGACAGGCCGATAACCGACGTAGTCGTTGAGTTGGGCGAGTGCTCCTTGGACAATCCGTTCGTGCTCCTCCCAGGGTGCGCCCTGAGCAAGAAGTGCTTCGCAGACTCGACCGATGAAAAAGGGGCGCCAGAGATCGGCCTCGGTCTGATGGAAGAGCAGGTCGTGATGGAATGTCCGGTAGGCGGGTAAGAGTTGGTTCTGCAAAAGGTGGAGCATGGCCCGTGCCTGGGTCACGTCGGCAAAGGTTCCGCCGGCCGATTCCAAGCGATCGATCGTCACGAGTAGGCGACGGGTGAGCTCGCTAAAGCTCTTTTCCCGAGGGAAGCAGCTCTCAATGGAACAGAACTGCTCGTTGAGATGGCACAGAAATCCCGACTCGCTCGTCCCAGACGAGAAGTTGAGGTAGCCGACGATATCTTCCAATTGGGCAGTATCGCTGGAGTCGGGAGGGGTTGCGTCGTTTTTCACGTTGAGATTGGAAAGGGGGTTGGGGCTGGAGAAGCCTTGCTCTGGCTGTATGGTAAAGGACCCTGGCAGGGGTGGTCTAGGTGCCAAAAATGCGAGCCCGGCTCTGATTCCCCGTTCGGGAGCATTGAGAATCTTTTTGTCGTGATTGGGCTTGTTGATTAAGATGGAGGAGGGCGAATTGCGAAAATATGTGCCCGTGGGCCACGCTTTGAAAGCCGAGGGATTGCAATCCCTCGGCTTTGCACCGCCGCCTCTACCCACCGGGATCATGGATCTGCCCAAACGAAAACCTTTCTTTTGACCGGGATCGAAATCTTATGCTGACGGTAAATCTGAATTATTTGCGCTGGATCGGCGGTGGTCTCTTCGCGCTGACGATGGTCGTGGCATCGCAGGCTGGGGCGGCGGATCGGCTCGTCGGGTTTGAGGCGGCTTCGAAAAATGGATTGGAGCGCGCCTGGTTTTCGCAAGTTCGTGTCGACCGTGGCAAAAATCGTGTTACGAATTGGACGCTCCACGACGATCTGTTATTGGCCCTGACTTCTACGGGAACCGTCCATGCAATGGATGCCGAATCGGGCAGGACGCGGTGGGTAGCGCAAGTTGGCAATCCGAGCCATCCGAGTACCGGCCCAGCGGCGAATGCCGATTTTGTTGCCGTGCTGAGTGGTTCAAAACTCTTTCTGCTAGATCGTGGCGATGGACATTTGGTTTGGTCCCGCCCGATAGGCAATACTTCGGAAGCGGCTCCAGCGCTAAGTGAGAAGTACGCCTATGTGGCACAGATCAACGGTCGGGTGGAAGGGTTTAAGTTGGACGATCCAACCGCGAGAATTTGGCAATACCAGTCGGTGGGGCATATTTATCAACCCCCGATTATTACCGGCGAGCTGGTCGCCTGGGCGTCCGATCGTGGGCACCTGTATTTCGGCAACGCGATCAGCCCTCGGGTTGCGTTTCGAGTCGAAACGTATGACAAGATTGTCTCGGCCCCGACGGCCTCTGGCAAGAATCTCTACGCAACTTCGTTGGGTGGCTACCTTTATTGTTACACGCAGGC
This sequence comes from Planctomycetota bacterium, assembly GCA_013151315.1. GTDB lineage: Bacteria > Planctomycetota > Planctomycetia > Pirellulales > Lacipirellulaceae > Bythopirellula. Next base: position 10,579 of record JAADIN010000093.1, read on the forward strand.
GAAAGGTGCGGAGCTTTGGCGCTACTCTTCAGGTTTGCCCATCACGAAGAAGCCAACGGTTGTTGGCGGCGTGGTGTATGTCGCCTCGGAAGCACCGGCCCTCCATGCGATCGACTCGACGAGCGGACGCCACCTGTGGACGGCTGAGGGCGTTGTGCAATTCGTAGCCCGAGGAACCGATCGTGTTTATGGCTTGAATCGTTTTGGCACGTTGCTGATCCTTGACGGCGAGAGCGGTACGCTCGCCGGTCGGATTGCCACCGGTGCAGGGATCTCGGCGCTGGCCAACGAGCAGTCAGATCGAATCTTTCTGGTGAGCGATTCGGGGCTTGTGCAATGTTTGCATGAACTAGGAGCCGAAAAGCCGACTTTCCACATGGAGGCAGTCGGCAAGGAAATGATGTCGGAAAAAGGGAAACCAGAAGATACTCCTGCAGAAGTCGAGGAGCCGGCTGAGGAAGATGCCGAAGAGGAGCCGTTTGAAGACGGCGACGGGGATCCTTTTGGTGATGCGGATCCCTTTGGGTAAGCGAGGGAGGAACTCTGGGTCTCTGTGGTAATTTGTCTTTTCGTTTTGAAAAACCTAGAATTCGCCGCCCTAGAATTTTCGACGCAAATCGAAGTACGCCCGGGAGGACTCGAACCTCCAACCCCTGGTTCCGAAGACCAGTGCTCTATCCAATTGAGCTACGGACGCATACGAATGTAGAACTCAGATTGGAGACGATTTTTCCGCATTCCGCAATCCGATTTCCGAATTGTTCTTCACGCCAACATTCCTAATAGCGTTAGTCCGCCCATCACGACGGCCATGAAAACTACGATCCAGAGGCCGAACCGCATCGCATGTTGCAAAATCGGACCGAACTCTTCGTGCCGCGTTGCCGCACAGACCAAACTCACGCTAACGATCAATGGCAACGCATACCAAAGATTCATCACCGCCAATAGGGGCAAGAGTACTGGCGGGCCGATGGCAAAGGGGAGGGAAAGTATCACGAAATTGATTCCTGGGGAACTTCGTTAGATTAGCATTCATTCGTCCGTTTTTTTCTTCTTCTCGGGGGCACGGATCACCAGAGGTCCCGCCGCTGCATCGCAGATTACCAGCACGTTGAGCAAGCCGGCCACGACCGTATAAACGGTGCCGAGCTCAAAATAGGGGTGGTACTTCAAGGTCCACTTCGCCAATTCGTTCGGTTGAGTCGAAATTTTTCCCGAGTCGTCGGTCCACTCGACCGGCCCTCGTCGTGGGGGTGCCATGAAGCCGGTGAAATTGGAATCTTTCATCGCTTTGCTACGTTGCACCAGCATGGGCGTGCTCGGCAGCCCGACGCCCAGTTGGCAAAGGTATTGCCAACGGTACTGCTGCTCCCAGGGAACTGCAGCATACACCACCTTGCCTCCGCCCAGGTACATTCCATAAAAAAATGTGCCTAGAACGCAAATGAAAAACAGCAGCCCCTTGCCCGTTCGGCCTTGATAAACGTGGCCTAGGCCGGGCAATATCCATGCCAGTAGGGCAGCGATCCAGGGCTCTTTGAGTTGGATTTCGACCAAGTCTTCCGGCGCGGTCGAGCCCTCGGCGGAGGGGATGGTAGTCGTGGCCATGGCAGACGATATCTAACTGGGCAAAGGAGGGTTGGCGGTTGGGGAGTTCGTATTTTAGGGGGTTTCGGCGGAGAAACCCAGGGCGCTTATTTGCTCTCGCCTCCTGGCTTCTATTCGCTCGCTGGCAAGCTTTCTTGCCAGCTCGCGAGTCGGCCTGAAAGGACCGATTTCTGGCCCGTTGTGAGTGGCCCCGAACCCTGGTAAATTAGGGCTT
>JAADIN010000262.1 GCA_013151315.1 Planctomycetota bacterium
ATTTTTCATAACCTGAGTGCCAAGTATTAGTGCGCAGACCCAAAGCCAGAGTAGAACGCCTCTCCGAGTCGTTTTTATTGTTGACTTTTATCGTTGAAAAAAACACGACTCGGAGAGTCGTGCCACTCTAAGGAAACTGTCTCGTGTTCAAAAAATTCTCATTAGCTCTTAGCGTTGCGATGGGGTGTGCCTTGTTTGGCATGACGGAATCTCACGCCGAGGCCCCGTACTTGCAGCCCTTGCGTCGCGCCCAGATGTCCAACTGGCACGCCAACTATTCCCATTCTGAGTATGGCCAGCCGGTGGCACTCGTGGTCCCTCCGACGGCGAATATGCAAACGGCTTGGAGTTGGGGCGCACCGAGTGCAAGTTTCTCGCGCATCAACCATCAGTCAGTTTGGCCGTAACTATCCGGGGCCAGGACCGTTTGCGGGGGGTTTTCGTCGTACGCCCCGTTGGCCGTCTAGCACGCACCAGTTTGGCGTGTACTACGCGCGTGCCCCTTGGTATCCGACGCAACGATAACTGGCAGTTCGTGCAAGAGTCTTTCGGTCGGTTCCCCCTTGCCGAAGGCTCCGGTCGAGCCTGCCGAGCCCGCGATCTGCGAGGCTCGGCAGGCTTGCTCTGTTTTTGTCTTTGAGGTTGCGGCTATTTTTTTGCGAATCGTCGCTCTATAATCTTGTGAAAAGGCAAATTCCCCGAGGTCGTGACCAACAGCAGGTGGTGTGTTGAAGCTCCAGGTGATTCATTATCCCCATCCGACGTTGCGACACGTTTCCAAGCCTTTGAAACGGGTTGATAACGAGCTGCGCGACATGGTCGCCCAGATGTTCGATTTGATGTACGAACACGAGGGCGTGGGCCTTGCCGCGAACCAGGTCGATTTGCCGTACCGATTTTTTGTCGCGAATCCGACCGGCGATTCAGAGAATCAAGAAGCTGAGCAAGTGTTTATCAACCCGGTCATTCGCTCGGGCAAGGGGCGCTCGGGCAAGGGGCAAACCGAGGGCGAAGAGGGGTGTCTTAGCATCCCAGGCGTTCTTGGGCCGGTCGTTCGTAACGAACGGGTGACAGTCGAAGCCTATGGATTAACGGGCGAATCGTTTCTCGGCGAGGTCGACGGGCTCTTTGCCCGCATTGTGCAGCATGAGACCGATCACCTCGACGGCAAACTGTTTATCGATCGGCTGGCTCCTACGCAACTTGCGGAAGTTCGAGATCAGCTCGAAGAATTCGAGATCGTTTTTCAAAGCAAGCGAGATTGCGGCGAGATGCCGTCCGACGAGCAAATCGTTGCGAGAATTGCCGAACTGGAACAGTTGCGGACTTAGAAAATGCGAATCGTTGTTCTAGGAACTGGCCCTTTTGCTGTACCAACGCTGCAAAGTCTTCACGCTTCGGCGCACGAAATGGTCTGCGCCGTTTCGCGCCCGCCGCGCGGGCGGAAGCCGTTGCCGGCACCCGTCGCGGTGGCTGCTGAGCAGTTGGGCATCGAAGTTTGGCTTCCCGAGACGGTCAATTCTGATGAGGCGCGTGACAAGCTAACGGCATGGAATGCCGACCTCTTGGTCGTATGCGATTATGGCGAAATCCTCAAACCCCCGACGCTTGCGGTTTCGCGGCTCGGTGGGATCAACCTTCACGGTTCGCTACTTCCCAAGTATCGAGGCGCCGCGCCGGTGCAATGGGCGATTCTCAACGGCGACCAGGAAACGGGCAACACGGTTATCCAGATGACGCCAGGTCTTGACGCCGGGCCTTGCCTGGGAATCCAACGCATTGCGATCGACCCCGACGAAACGGCCGGTGAGCTAGAACCCCGCATGGCCGATCTGGGAGCGCAGTTGACATTAAAAGTGGTCGACCAATTGGCCGCCGGCACGGCGTCACCAATCGAACAAGATAAGGCGCAAGCAACCAAGGCTCCGCGGTTGACTAAGCAGCAAGGCGAAATCGATTGGTCGCAGTCGGCCGGGCAAATCAAAAACCAAGTGCGTGCTTTGCAACCTTGGCCCAAGGCGTTTACGTATTGGCAACGGACGGACGGCGATCCGCTGCGGCTGATTATTCACCGAGTTGCGATAGCGGAACATGAAAAAGCGACAGTTCCTGGCGAAGTGATTTGTGTGGATTCCGGACTGCTGGTTGCGACAGGACAAAGCGTATTGCGTTTGGAAGCAATCCAGCCAGCGGGGAAGCGCGTGATGACGGTCGAGGAGTTTTTGCGCGGGGCTGCGGTGCGCGTTGGTGACCAGTTGAGTTAGCTGAAAACTATTTTCCATGAACTTAAAAGCATGCCACTGTTGCGGGCAGATTCATCAGGTGCCAGGGCTCTCCGGTGCCCAGGTTGCGGTCTGTACGCGTTGTGGCGTGGGATTCGCGCAGCTTTCGACTCGGTCGGCCAGCCGTACGGCGGCCGCGGCGATGGGGGCATTTATTCTCTATTGGCCTGCCATTTTATTGCCGATTCTTCGGATCGAAAAATTTGGCCAGCATCATGAATCGAGCCTGCTGGTCGGCACGATCGAACTGCTGCGCGAAGGGAGCTGGTTTGTCGGAACGGTCGTACTACTGTTTTCGATCGTGTTTCCGCTGATAAAGATACTTTTGCTTCTCGAGCTGAGCCTGTTGGGGCTATTGCACCGGCAGCATAAAGCGCAGACTTATCGGGCGATGGAACTTGCCGGCAAGTGGAGCATGATGGATGTGATGCTTTTGGCATTTCTGGTGATGCTCGTGAAATTGGGGACGTTGGTGCAATTTCAGTTTGGCCCCGCAGTGTGGGCTTTTGTGATGTGCGTCGCGATGAGCATCGTGGCTTCCTTGTGTTTTGATCCGCATACGATTTGGAACGACGAAGAGAACGGCGGAAATTGCCCGCGAAATACGCGAAAATACGCGAAAAATTGAGGAGGCGAAAAATGGACGAGGCTGCTGACCCATCTCCTACGGAAGATTCGTTTCCCGTGGCGAATATCAAAGAAACACGGACGCCCAGCCAAATGGCGGGGACGGTCGTTTCTCGCTTGTGGCTTGCGACGGTGCTCTGTTTGGCGGTCGCCGCGGGATTGGTCTGGTCGCAGGTGCGCTCGAGAGGACCAGTGATCGAGGTGCATTTTACTGAAGGGCACGGTCTCGAACCGGACGATCCGGTTCGCTATCGGGGTATCGATGTTGGCCAAGTGCAGGAGATCGTGTTGAGCGAAAACCTGGATGGCATTGTGGTTCGAATTCAAATGACCGATGCCACAGCAGCGATTGCCCGCGAGGGTTCCCGTTTTTGGATCGAAAGGCCAGACATTAGCTTTGGCCAAGTGCGGGGGTTAGACACGCTAGTCGGCGGCCCGTTTATTGGCGTCGTGCCTGGGCCGGCCGAGGCGACGCCCTGTCAGAGATTTGAGGGCTTGGAGGGAGCTTCGGCGCCGCTGAACAGCATCGCCGACGGATTGGAAGTGGTTCTCGAGAGCGCCCATCGGCTCGGCTTGCAGGCCGGTTCGGCGGTCAGTTATCGGGGCGTCACGGTGGGGCATATTCTCTCGGTTGAATTGACCGACGAGGCGGCGATGGTGGTCGCTCGTGCATTTGTCGAGCCTCAATACCGCAAGTTGATCCGAGAGAACACACGGTTTTGGAGCAACAGCGGGATCGGCATCCGGGTCGGTTTTACAGGCATCGAGCTCGATGCGGAAACCTTGTCTACGATCGCGGCGGGCGGCGTTTCGTTGGCGACGCCCAACGAGCCGGGCAACTTGGCGGCGGAGGGCCATCGTTTTCAGCTTTCCGAATCGCCTCGCGACGAGTGGATCCGGTGGCAGCCGCGGCTGGGGATTGGTCAATGAAGTGGAAAGAGGGGGTAAAGCCACGGGATTGCAGTCCCGTGGCTTGCAATTCCTTTATCCTACGCCGGCTGCAACTCTAGCGGCTCAACCGTGCTGGGCATTGGCGTGCCTTTGCTCCAAGCGCGAATTGCTTCCTGATCCTCGGGCGAGGGGAGGCTCCATTCGGGTTGATAGCTGAAAATGTCGGTTGCCGTCTTCGTTTGCAGGCCGTCGATGAGAACCTCGAACTGGTCGAGTGTGACCATCGTCGGATGGGGGAGGCCACAGGCGCGGCACAGGCGGAGTAACTCTTTTCGGAACGAAACCAGGTAGTTGGCCAGTCGTGCGCTTTTGAGTTCGGGATCGAGGCCTCGCATGAGCCATTTGTTTTGGGTGGCGATGCCGGTGGGGCAAAAACCCGTGTGGCAACGTTGGGCTTGGATGCAGCCGATGGCGAGCATCGCTTCGCGGCCGACGTTGATCATGTCGCAGCCCAACCCGAACCCGAGCAAAGCCGCCTGTGGGAAGCCCAGTTTTCCGGAGCCGATGAAGACGATCTGCTCGTGCATGTTGAGTTTGACAAATTCGCGATAGACGCTGCTCATGCCCTGTTTGAAGGGTTTGGCCACGTGGTCGGTAAAGACGAGCGGGGCGGCTCCGGTGCCCCCTTCGCCGCCGTCGACCGTGATGAAGTCGACTCCGCGGTCAGTCGAAGCCATTTGGAAAGCCAGTTGGGTCCAGAAATCGATTTCGCCGATGGCCGACTTGATGCCGACGGGCAGGCCCGTTTCGTCGGCCAGTCGTTCGACAAAATCGAGCATGCTGTCGACATCGCTAAATTCGGTGTGATGGTTGGGGCTGGCGCAGTCTTTGCCCATGGGGATTCCACGAACGGCAGCGATTTCGGGAGTGATTTTCGCAGCAGGCAACATGCCGCCGACGCCCGGTTTGGCACCTTGGCTGAGCTTGATTTCGATCGCCCGGGCGGGGCTCGTAGCGATCACTTCTTTGAGTCGCTCGAGACAAAATTGTCCACGCTCGTCACGGCAGCCAAAATAGCTGGTGCCGATTTGCAGAATGAGATCGCCGCCCTGTTTGTGATAATTCGAGACGCCCCCTTCACCCGTGTTGTGAAGCGCGCCGGCCAGCTTCGCACCGCCGTTGAGTGCTGCGATTGCCGGCCCGCTGAGCGAGCCAAAGCTCATCGCCGAGATATTGACGATTGACTGGGGACGGAATGCTTTACGCCGACCGCGATGCGCGCCGAGGATTTTTGCGCAGGGAAGCGAATAGGTCGGGTCGTGGCCAGGTTGACCCGGCTGGTAATCGGTCAGCGGAAAATTGCTGTGTTTGACAATCAGATGGTTGGTTTGTTGTTCGAGGTCGACACTGGTGCCAAAGCCGAAGTAGGGGTTTTGATTTTTCGATGACGCATAGACCCATCGCCGCTGGGTGCGAGTGAAGGGTTGTTCTTCGTTGTCGCTTGCGACGATATACTGCCGCAGTTCGGGGCCGATGTGTTCGAGCCAATAGCGAATGTGTCCAACGATCGGGAAGATGCGCAGGATGCTGTGCTGGCGTTGCGTGATGTCGTAGGCGGCCAAGGCGACCAGCGCGATGGCACTCCAGAATAATATCGTACCCATGTTGATGATTCTTTCCTCTGGCGATCTGTCAGATCGCGGCTATTGCCTGTCAGGTCGTGGCTATTTTCAGAACGGGGCTCTTTTGAAATTGACAGAGAAAGGTAGCTTTTTCTGGGCCCCGAGGGTTGCAGCGGGGCCGAAGGTGGGGGGTTGGCACCTGCGATTTTTGATAGAAGGTTGGAATCGGGGGCCGAATGGTTCGGTTAGTGCGATAAAACTGGTGGCTTGGTCTCTGTGCTTCCTTTCTCGTTGTGCTTAGGGGAAGTGAAAATTGAACCGCCAAGAGCGCCAAGAACCTAGAAAGGGGCCATTTTTCATCCTCTTTGTACTACTTAACGATCAATTTCTTTGTGCAGCGCAAAGATTTTCAATGGCCACGGATGAAACACGGAGAACAAAAATACTGGCACGAGATTCTTTTTTTGATCTGTGTTTCATCCGTGTTCAATCCGTGGCCAATACTTTGCTTTTGTGTCTTTTTGCGTTTTTTGTGGCTATCCATTTCCCCGGTCCTCCTCGATCACTCGGCGGGGCACCGCGGACCGCGTGGCGGTCCGGCTGTTGAGCCTTGGTTTTTCTTTGCTAGACTGGATAGGCATTGTTCACCCGTCGGAGCTTTTCGGATGGCCTCCTCCTCAACTCGCGACCAGCGGCCCGAATTCATGGTTCGCCTTGGTCTTGCGCCGCCGTACACGGTTGAAGATGTGAAGGCCGCTTATCGCGATCGGGCGAAACGGGTGCATCCCGACCATGGGGGCTCGGCGCAGGAGTTTCATGCTCTGCAAGAAGCCTTTGATCGGGCGCAGCAGTACCTCTCGTTCCGAGGTGATCGGCGGCAGTGGATTGCCAAACAGATGGATGGCTATCTGGGCTTTCGGCAGTTGATGGAGCAACTGGAAACGCTCGGAGCCGAGGCGACGAGCAATGCGATCGATTGGCTTGAAAAATCGTTTGGCGATTTCGCGCAGCTGACCGAGACGGTCACCGGCATTCGACTGGAAAATTCGTCGGCTGGGGATGAATTGATTCGTTTGCTGGTCGATCAGAAGTCGCTGCTGGGCGAGCTGACCCGACTGGAGCTGCCGGGTTGCCAAGTCTCTGACGAAGCGATCTTGCTGCTCGAGCCGTTTGAGCAATTGCGACATCTCGATTTGACGGGTACGCCCGTGACCTCGGAGTCGCTGTGGATCGTCGACACGCTTTTGGGGCTCGATTCCTTTGAGTTGAAGGGGACTCGGGTGGGCTGGTGGATGCGCCGGAAGGTGGCCAAGGTGATGCGTCGGCGACGCGAAGCAGAGCCGGTGACGCCGTTTTCCAGAGATTGATTACTGATAGCATCCCGTTTTCGGCTCGCCTGAAAGGCCCCTTGGCGTGTACCATAGGGGGCTTGTGGGCCCTCATGGAGGATGGTGCGATGGATCGCTGGGATACAATAATTCTATTGGCAGCCGGTTATTTGGCTGTGATGGCGCTAGTGCGACTGATGGCGAGGCGCCGCGATCAGGTGGTCGGCTACGTTCGGGAGAAGATCGCTGAAAATCGTGGTGCGAAGACTCCTGCGAAAGAGTCGGACAAGAGTGAGAAGGAAAAGGAAGCGGCGTGAGGAGTAGTGACGGATAAGACTTACTAGCACGCAGCGCAAGCAAGTGGGTCTTACGTACTCACTTGCTTGCGCGTCGAGCTAGTATTTGGGTAAATTCTCACCTGCCGGTCGCCTAAAGGGTAGCGAATCGCTTAAAAAAATATGAAAAAACTTTATATCGAAACGGTCGGTTGTCAGATGAATGTGCTCGATAGCGAGCTCGTCGTGGCCAGCTTGCGCAAAGAGGGTTATGAGCTGACCGACAACACGGGCGACGCCGACACGATTCTTTTCAACACTTGCAGTGTTAGGCAACATGCCGAGGACAAGATTTACAGCGCCCTGGGGCGACTGAAATATGCGAAGCAGCACCACCCAGAAAAGATCATCGGCGTGCTCGGGTGCATGGCACAGAAAGATCAACGGCTGATTTTCGAGCGGGCGCCGTATGTCGATCTCATCGTCGGCCCGGGGCAATTGCATCAGGTGCCGCAGTTGATCGCCGATATTGCAGGCGGCGCGGGACAGCAGCTTGAGGTGAGCTTGGGTCGTAAGGACGGGTCGCGGGCTACGGTCGAGCGGAGCCATGAGAGTTTCGATCCGCTGCGAGACGCCACCATGCGGCCGACGCCCTACCAGGCGTATGTGCGGATTCAGATCGGCTGCGACAAGTTTTGCACCTACTGCATTGTGCCAAGCGTTCGCGGACCCGAGCAAAGCCGGCCGCCGCAGCAGATTCTTGCCGAGGCGCAGCAGTTGGCCGACGAGGGCTGCAAGGAGATTGTCCTGCTGGGGCAGACCGTCAACAGCTATCGCTATCGCGACGGCGACCGCGAGACACGGCTGAGCGATCTATTGCATCAACTGCACGACATCGAGGGATTAAAACGTCTGAAATTTGTGACGAACTATCCCAAGGACATGACGGCCGACTTGCTCGAAACGGTGCGCGATTTGCCCAAATGTTCGGAGTATCTGCACGTGCCGCTGCAGAGTGGCTCGAATCGGGTGCTCGAGCGAATGAAGCGGGGCTACACGGTCGAAGACTACCGCGAGATGATGGATCGGATTCGCCAGTGGCTGCCCGAGGGGGCCGTGTCGAGCGATTTATTGTCGGCTTTTGCGGCGAGACCGAAGACGAATTTCAGCTCACCTGCGATCTGGTTCGCGAGCAGCGATTCAAAAACAGTTTTATTTTCAAATACAGCGAACGGCCCGGCACCAAGGGGGCCGACCTCTACGCGGATGATGTGCCCGAGGACGTCAAGAAACGGCGGAACAACGAGCTGCTCGCGATTCAGAACGAAATTAGCGAAGCCGACAACCAGCCATTTATTGGCCGAGGCGTCGAGGTGCTGGTCGAGGGCCTGAGCAAAGCGGCGGTGAAAAAGGGCGAAGTCGACTCGGAGCAGGTGCAGCTCACGGGCCGAACGATGTGCGACCGGATTGTGGTCTTCGACGGCAATCGGCGTCAAATCGGCCAGATTCTACCGGTCACGGTTTACGACGC
>JAADIN010000246.1 GCA_013151315.1 Planctomycetota bacterium
CGAATAGAGCTTCATCCGCAACCGATCGGCCGATCGGTGCCAGCGCGCGTCGGCCGGGTCGCAGCAAAACCATTGGTGCCGCGGCCAGTTGAGAGGATGGATGTGTAGTGTTGCCGTATCTTGTCGGGCCTCTTCGGCATCGCGGTACATGGCCGAGAGCACAGAGTCGCCCTCTTCGATGCGAATCTGAAAATCGATTGCCGGAAAAACGGCGGCCGCGACGGGAAACTGATTGGGATATTTGTACGCCAACCGCAAAACGCCCTGGCCACCCATGCTCGGGCCCAGCAGGGCCATCCGGGGCGGCTCGCACTGCCAATGCTCGGCAATCCATGGCACGATATGCTCGAGCACAAACCGTTCACCCGTGATTTTCGGGTCGAACCGCTCACAAATCCGATCGACCCACCAGCTATGCTCCGCCTTCGGAGCGATCACCCGAAGCCCATGCCGCTCGAACTGCTCAACAATCGGCGCATGGAATTCTAGCCGGCCTGCTTGCAGGCCGTGAAGAAAGAGCACCGTATAGCCGTGCTCCGACGGCGTGGTTGGCTCGAAGAGATGGCACTTGTGCCCAGCAATTTCGATAGTCGACCATTGTTCAGAGTTGTTTGTCATAAGAGATTTTTGAAGGCCTCCGGCGATCTGTCAGATCGCGGCTATTTCGTTGGATCGCCGCTATCTGCTAAAAGCCGTTTCTAAATTTCGCTTGGAGAGCTAAAATGCAAACCCTTACCTAGTGCTTTGACGTCTCGCATCTTAATTTTTGTCATGACAAAGCACTAATATCCTACTTGATGTTCCGCCATGAGCCAGCCGCGACAGATATTGCACCTGATTTCTTCGCTGGACGGCTATGGCCAGTCGAAGCAGTTGCGGCAGCTTGTCGAGCGACAAGCTGCCGAGGGTTGCCAAGTGCGGATCGTGGCACTGACGGCTAGCTTTCGGGAGCGACTGCTTTGCGAACGGGCCGGTGCCGTATGTCGCGTGCTCCTGCAGCGTTGGCAATACGATCCGATTGTCGCCTATCGGCTTGCAAGAGAACTGCGCCAGCCGCACGACCTGTTGCACGTGTGGGGGCTTGCTGCACTGCGGTACGCAAACTTTGCCCGTCCTGCCACGACCGCTGCGCCTTGCATTGCAACGCTTGCCCAACTTCCTCCGAAGCCTTTGATTGCTTCGGCCGATCGTTTTGTGTTCGCCAGTCCTCAGAAACATTCGAACAAGCAAACCGTCGTGATTCCGCCTGGCGTAGGGGCACCCACCTCAGATTCTTTGCCACACGACGAATTTCTCGAGCTCCTTTCGCTGCCAGCCGACGCACGAATCGTCGGCATGGCGGGGCAGTTGACCCGAGGCCGAGGTCTCGAGGAAGCCATTTGGTGTTTTGAACTCGTGAGGACCTTGGACGAGCGGGCCCGATTGCTCATTTTCGGCTCGGGGCCCGATCGGCATCGACTCGAGCGATTTTCGCGCTTGGCAAGCGAACCGAGTGCGATCCGATTTCTCGGCTACCAAGAGAATTTGGAACGCTGGCTACCTCACGTCGAGGTGTTTTGGCAGCTCGGCAGCGAACCGCCGCCGCTGGCCGCGCTCGAGGCGATGGCCTCGCAAGTGCCCGTTGTCGCGACCGACGTGCAGGCCCATCGCCAGATCATCGAGGCAGGCCGCACCGGATTTTTGTTCCCCGTCGCGAGCCGAGCCATCTGCGCCCGGCACACGATGCGACTCCTCAAGGACCCAGAAATCGCGTCCACGACGGCCAAGGCAGCCGCCGAAGAGGTTTCCCGCCGTTTTTCGCGAGAATCGTTCTTTCGTAGCTACAAAGAGCTCTACAACCGGCTCGCCTGCGAGCCGAGGCCGTAAGGCCTCGGAGAAGCTGCTATACCCACCCCTGTTTCCTGCCACTAGAATCAGCGTTCGTTAGCGGTCGCGGCCCCGCGGTCCTCAAACCAAAACGCACCGACCCCCCCAACGCATTGGCACCCAGAGAAACCAACACGATGAAAGACGTTTTGGCAGTCGTCCTCGCAGGCGGCAAAGGATCGAGACTCGAGCCGCTCACGCGCGACCGAGCAAAACCGGCGGTCCCCTTCGGCGGGATTTATCGCATCGTCGACTTCACCCTCTCGAACTGTATCAACAGCGGCATTCGCAAGATATTGGTACTCACGCAGTACAAGGCGATGAGTCTCGATCGTCACATCAATGCCGGTTGGCGACATCTGCTCTGCCGCGAGCTGGGCGAGTTCATCGACATCGTGCCCCCGCAACAACGGATCGACGAGCAGTGGTATCAGGGCACCGCCGATGCGGTCTAATTTACACGCTCGAAAAAGAACGCCCCGACTATGTCGTCATTCTGGCCGGCGATCATATTTACAAGATGGATTACAGCAAAATGGTCGCCCACCACAAAGCAACCCAGGCCGACCTGACGATCGCAGCGTTGCGTGTCGGCGTCGAGGAAGCGCGCGACTTTGGCGTGATGCAGACCAACGAAGAGGGCCGAGTGATCGGCTTTGAAGAAAAATCCCCCACGCCGCGTACCCTGCCCGGCGACGATCAACACTGCCTTGCCTCGATGGGGATTTACGTCTTCAACGCCGCATTTTTGTTCGACCAACTCTGCCAGGATGCGACGCTGCCCGACAGTGCTCACGACTTTGGTCGAAATATCATTCCGTCGATCATCGAGTCGCATCGCTTGATGGCGTTTCCGTTTGAAGACGAGAATTCCAAGGCCGACGCCTACTGGCGCGACGTGGGTACGCTGGATGCGTACTACGAGGCCAACATCGAGCTGACCAATGTGCAGCCGCTGCTGAATCTCTACGACTATCGCTGGCCCGTGCGGACCGACCAGCCCAACCTTCCGCCGCCCAAATTTGTTTTCGACGAAGAAGGCCGCCGGGGCGCTGCCCACGATAGCATCATCGCCGCCGGGACGATCATCTCGGGCGGCACGGTGGCTGGCAGCATCGTCGGCCCGCAAGTGCGCATCGAAGAACGGGCCGAGGTGAGCGATTCGATTCTCTTTAGCGGCGTGCGCGTCGGCAGCGGAGCCATCGTTCGCCGAGCGATCATCGACAAAGACGTTGACATCCCCGATGGCGCGCAAGTGGGAGTCGACCTCGACCTCGATCGTCGTCGAGGCTTTGCCGTCACTGAAAAGGGCGTCGTTGTGGTGCCGAAAGTCGAAGGCTCTGAAGAACTGTTTGCGAGAAAGTAAAGGAGACTCCGGCGATCTGTCAGATCGCGGCTATTGCCTGTCAGGTCGCGGCTATTTTTTCCTCGAGGCGGTCTTGGCGATCGGTCTTGGAACCAGCTCCAGCGTCTCGATGATCTGTCGATCGGCGTCGGCAAACCGTTCGATTTGCGATTGCTCTAAAGTCACGGAAAGCGAAACGCGCGGCAGGCCGTCGCCTGCGAGGAGATAGTAACGCCACTGTACGGGAACCTCTTCGAACTTGCCGAGCGCGATGATTCCCAGGCAATCGTGGCCATGGGCCGTTTTCCACTGCGTCGATGCCGTCACACTTTCCAAATGGTCGCCGAGCGACTCGCGGATGTCGCGCTCAAACTGCTCGAGAGTCGTTTGACGGCCTGCCGAGCGAGCCGGCAGAGTGCTCACGTTGCAATGAGCTGTCAAGTCGCCCTCTTGCAGACAACGCAACGAAAGCAAGTCGCGTTGCTCGGCTGTGACATACCAAGCCGTATCGTGCAGGAAACGAAATCCGAGCTCCTGGGCGTCGTAGAGCAGCTTGTGCTCAAGCGGCTTGGATACCTCGCTGACTTTCTGAACCAGTTTTTTGTCGAAGCTCGTTTTGCCCGACGTCGGCCCGACGACGAGTCGTACTTTGGCCACCACATCCAGGCCGGGGACGACCTCGCCGGCGGCTCGCTTCTCTTGAACTGCCATATTGAATTTCGTAATTCGCCGGCGCTGCTGATGGAACAAGTAAGCGGCCCGGAGCTGAATCTCGGTCGATGCTCCGTCGATCGTTCCATGCACCGTGCCCGCCATGCGGATTTGAACTTGGTGATGGGCCTGACCGATGATCACACTCGAGACCTCGCAGACAGCCACGTGGTCCATGCCCAGCAAAGCGCCCAGGACGGCCTTGTCGTGGTCCCAGTTCTCTCCTTCGGCCACTTCGCGGCCCGGAAGCAAACGGTCGATCGCCAAACTGCTGCCGGTCACGTTTACCAAATCGTACTGCTCCCGAGTCAGCGGACCCGCAATGCCAGCCAACGAAGCTTGGCCATCACGCAGCTCGGCGACCAGGATGCGCTGCTCGGCGGGCAGGGTTCGCTCAATGCGGTTTTTCTGGACTCCAATCGTGGCCGAGGCGGTTTGGTAGTTTCTGAGCGACCGAGCGATTTCGGCCGGATCGGCAGACCAGGCGACGATCTGCTGGTGGTAGCTCAAGCGGCCGGTCACGCTCACAGGAAGCCGCTTGGTCTCGGTATCCCCACGAAAAAGCATCTCGCCACCCACTTCCAGGTCAAGCGACACGCTTGCCGTTTCGCCTGCGGAGAGGAGCGACTGGAGCAGGTACTTTTTCAGTTCTGCGCCCGAGCTGATAGCAGCAGTCGAGGCGACGGCAAACAGCGCCATGGTGAACCAAGCTATTACACGCATAAACTTGCGCCTCAGTGTTATAGGGATCAGTGTTCAGGGATCGAAGTTCAGGGATCGAAAGTTCAGAGAATCGAAGTCAGGCCAAAAATCGTCCGGATAGGGGCGTCATCGTCCGGCTAGCAGTGGACAGTTCAGTGGAAAACGCTCGAGATTGCCCAGTTTCGACAAACCGACTCGGTCTGGCTTGACGATTGCCGTCGGAGCGTTTTGCGCACAAAATTACGGAAAATACTCATGGAATCACATAAGTCGTTTGGCATAAACGGTTTATGTTCCATTGCAAGCATCATTCTCGTGGCTAGGATTGATTTTCGGTGAACTTTCTATCGACCTTAAGCCACTAATCTGCGTACAACCGTTAGCCATAGCAGGGCTAGCAGTGGCTGCGGCGATGTCAAGTTTTGGTTAGGGCCGTCCAGCGGGACGGATAAACATCCAACAATTGAGTTTTGCGGACGTGGGCGGAAGGAGTCGCACGGAACACCACGCCAGCTCATCAGAGGAATTTCATTGGAGAAGAGGTGGACCATGCATCAAGAATACAAAAATCCCGTTTTGCGTTGGTTAAGCGACCGGCAGCGACAGCAGACCTCTCGCGAGGCCATGCTGACCCAGATCGAAGTCGCCGAGGGGCTCATTGCTTCGCTGGATAGCAAGCGCAGCTACGCAGCTGCGGAAGTTGTCTCTCAGATCGCTGGCGAGCCGCTCCCCGACGCGGGCAATCGCAAGATTCCCGGCGACGAGCTGCTCCACGATTTGCGACTTTTTGTCGAGGAAATTTCCGACGTGGCCGAGCTTCGAGCCGACGCGATGGGCGAGCAGGTTTTTACAGTCGATCAACTGGCGAAGCAGTTCAATGTTTCGACCAAGACGATCTCGCGCTGGCGAGCCCTCGGGCTGGTGAGCCGCCGGCTGGTGTTCGATGGCCGCAAGCGAGTCGGGTTCTTGCAAAGCAGTGTGAATCGGTTTGTCAAAAACAACTCCGACCGAGTCGAACGAGGCTCGCGGTTTAGCCAGCTCACCGAGGGGCAGCGGGACGAGTATATCGATTCGGCCAAGCAAATGGCTGACGCCGGCAGCGGGCAGGCTGAAATTTCGCGCCAACTGGCCCAACGAACGGGTCGCAGCATCGAGACGATTCGCACCACCCTCCGGCAGCACGACCTCGAGAACCCCGAGACGGCCATTTTCCCGACCGACAACGGACCCTTGACCGACCAGCAGAAAAAGAACATTTTTCGCTCGTATCGCCGAGGGGTGACGGTCGAAAAACTGTGTCAAGATTACCATCGCACCAAGACGACCGTTTATCGAGTGATCAGTGAAATGCGCGCCCAGCGCATTGCGGAGCTTCCGCTCGACTATATGGACAACCCACGATTCTCGCGCAAAGGTGCCGACAAGGCGTGCCTAGGGCCGATGCCCGAGAAAGAAGTTGCGACCCGAAAACCGCGCCGGCCCTCGGGATTGCCCCCCTATTTGGCAAGCCTGTACGAGATGGCTCTGCTTACCCGAGAGCAGGAACAGCACCTGTTTCGCAAGTACAACTATCTCAAGTTCAAAGCCGCCAAATTGCGAGACCAACTCGATCCCGAGCAACCCAAAGCGGTGGTGATGGACCAGATCGAAGAGGCCCATCAGCAGGCGGTCGAGATCAAAAATCAGATCGTCCGTTGCAATCTGCGACTGGTCGTTTCGATCGCCAAGCGGCATGTGACGCCCGATCAAAACTTCTTCGAGCTGGTCAGCGATGGCAATGTGTCGCTGCTTCGCGCCATCGAAAAATTTGATTTCGCGCGTGGCAACAAGTTCAGCACCTATGGCAGTTGGGCCATTATGAAGAACTTTGCTCGCACGATTCCTGGCGAGTATCGCCAGCGCGATCGCTTTCGCACCAGCCACGACGAACTATTCGCTGCGACGCAAGAGCCGCGAGGCAATCCGACGGTCGAAGAAACCATGCAGCAAGATCGTCTCTCCAAAATCAATCGGGTGCTCAAGCGGCTCGACGACCGCGAGCGACAGATTATCGTGGGTCGATTTGGATTAGACCATTCCCACGAGCCTCGCACGCTCAAGGAGGTCGGTGCCGAACTTGGAGTGACCAAAGAGCGGATCCGCCAGATCGAGGCTCGGGCGCTGACCAAGCTCCGCTTGGCGGCGCAGGAAGAAAAAATCGTCCTGGAGATGTAACTCATTGCACTTCAAGGGGTTAGCATTGGGGAAAGGAGCCGCTGCCCAAGAAAAGGCGGCTTTTTTTCGACGAAGGCGTGCTATTTCCTTGCGATTTTTCCACCCAAGCCTTATAAGAGAAGTAGGGCCTAAAGTATTGCAGGTCTTCTCTCGTCTGCGGAATTGCTGGGAAATGCTAATGACTTTTCGAAATCTTTTCTTTCTCTTCGTGGCTTTAGCCTCTCTCGTATTCTTTTTCTCTTCCTCAGTAAGCCAGGTTCAGGCGGTTGATATTAGCGACCCCGCATCCGTCGATCCGTTTGAGACGAGCTCTGTGGACGCTTGGCAGCTTGAGGCAGAGGGCTCTGGCATACTCACCTCTCCGCAGATGCGCGGTAAAACCTTCCAGGCCATTCCTGAGCCTGCCACCATCGTGTTGGGTGGAATGGCGTGGGTCTTGGCGAGCTTCATGCGTGCCAATCGCTCTAGAAGAAGTGTCTAACTAGAGCTTTGACACAGCTAAAAATTGGGATAAGGTGTGAGCCGCAACGCGCTAGCGTCGGGTCTAGGGGCATACCGCTACGCAACCCGCGGCTCCGCTTCCACCCGAGGCTAGCGCCTACGGCTCACCCTAAAATTAAGCGGTGACAATGCACTAGGCACTTATCTTGCCCTGACAGCCGTTGCCGAGCCCCAGCGCTCGTAAATTCCAGCTTGGAGCCCCTTTTAGGGCTCCAGAAGAATTGAAGGGCCCATTTCCCTCGCTTTGTGTTAAAATGGGGGGAATGTCGACTTTCGGAACAGGTCGGGTTTTTGGAACCGAATTGGGCACGATGATCAGAGATCGATTTACTGCTGCGCTATTCTTCTTGGCACCTATCGCGGCTCTCTCTGCTGCACAGTCCACGATGGCGTTCGTGCCCGACGACCGCTGGGTAACCACTGCTTCCGGATTGACCGGCCAGGACGGCGATCCGATCACACTCACCTGGAGCCTTGTTCCCGACGGCACCGCGTTGATCAGCCAGGGGCCGAGTGATCTTATCAGCTTCATGGATATGGAGTTCGGGGCCGGATCGGGCGGCTCCGATTTGACGCAGCGGCCTTGGTTTCAGTTCTTCGAAGAGTCTTTTGGGCGTTGGGCTGAGCTGGGCGGCATCAACTACGTTTACGAGCCCAATGACGATAGTGCCACGCAGGGTAGCTCTAGCTTTGGCTCCCAGGGCTTGCTGGGTGTCCGTGGCGATATACGTATTGGCGGTGCGCCGAACGATGGGCCTGGCGACATCGTTGCGTTTAACTACCGGCCCGACAATGGCGACATGGTGCTCGACACCGACGATGGTTTGTTTTTTTCGAACCCGTTTTCGAACAATCTTCGACTGCGAAACACGATCATGCACGAAGCGGGTCACGGATTTGGGCTCCTTCATGTCGAGTCCAGCACCAGCGGTTTTCTGCTGGAACCCTCGATTTCCACGGCGTTTGATGGCCCGCAATTCGACGATATCCGTGGCCTCCAATGGTTTTACGGCGATGCTCTGGAGAAAACGAATGGCGGACAAGGAAACGACATCGCAGCCAACGCCACTAGCCTAGGATTGATCTCGAGCGGCAGCACCGTCTCGATCGGAACCGATGCGGTCGACACGCTGGTTAGCCCCACAGATACCGACTTCATCAGCATCGATCGAAACACCGATATCGACTTTTTTTCTTTTACCACCTCGGGGCCCTCGCTCTTGGACGTGGTGCTGTCGCCCTTGGGTCCGACCTACAATGAGGGAGAGCAAAATGGTGCTCAGTCCTCAATCGACACTTCTGCGATTAGCAATCTGACCCTGACCGTCTTTGATACCGATGGTTTTACCATGTTGGGCACGGCAAACAGCACTGGGGCCGGTTTTGCGGAAATGCTCACCGGGATCAGCTTGCCAGCGGCGGGTGACTATTTTGTTCGAATTACCGGCGACGACGAAATGGCCCAGTTTTATCAGCTCGACGTGACCGTGGAGATTCAGCCGTCCCTCGACCTCTGGGAAGCCTCTTTTGGCTTGAATTCAGGAGGCGACTTCGACACGGACGGTGACACGGACGGTTTTGATTTCCTCCTCTGGCAGCGGCAATTCGATGCCGGGGCCCTAGCAATTGCGTCTTCGCAAGCCGTCCCCGAGCCCTCAACGGCTCTGCTAGCTCTATTGGCCAGTTTGGCGGTCCTCACGCGGCGAGTGTCAAAATAGGCAAACCTTACGGGCGATCGCCAGGGGTTTTTAGAGGCCCGATTTGGCTCGGAAGCACCCCATCGGCAATTTTGGCGCAAAATTCGCTGTCTTCATCTTGCGGGCATTGGGGACATGGCTATATTAGTTGATTCGCACAAGATTCCAGGCCTCGGCTAGCGTAGCTCAATTGGCAGAGCAGCTGATTTGTAATCAGCAGGTTGTGGGTTCGATTCCCTCCGCTAGCTCGTCAAGACGGCAAAGCAGTGGAGTAAGGCTGGTGGATGACGGTGTGTAGTGGATGGGCGTGAAGCCAAGACGGATCGAAGCGGATCGATTACAGCAACGAACGACGAGCAACGAACAGGTGGTTTAGTAAAGGCACGGTTTGGTAGGAGTGCGGAGGTGGATGCTCCAATTGCTTCTTCGGGAGAGGCCAACTGGCTTGTGGTTAGCTGAACGAATTCGCTGAACTATTGCCGGGGGGTTACCGAAGCGGTCAAACGGGGCAGACTGTAAATCTGCTGGCTATGCCTTCGCAGGTTCGAATCCTGCACCCCCCATTTTTGAATGCGGATTGCGGATTGCGGATTGCGGAATTGAATGCGAATATTCCGCAATCCACATTCCGAAGTCCGAATTCAGCAGGCGGGTGTAGCTCAATGGTAGAGCAACAGCCTTCCAAGCTGATGACGAGGGTTCGATTCCCTTCACCCGCTTTCGGTCAAAGAAGAAAGAAACGACGACAGATTTTTTTGAGCTGACAGCTGACGGCTGAGAGCTGAAAGCTTAAACCGCTGCTGTAGCTCAGTTGGTAGAGCACATCCTTGGTAAGGATGAGGTCATGAGTTCGAGTCTCATCAGCAGCTCTCGAGAGAAACAAGAAAGCGCCGCGACTTGTCGCGAAAAGATTAACGTAACGAGTTCACAGCAACTCCAATTTTGTCACTGGCACCACAAGACCCAAAACGAAGTTAGGAAGAAAAATGGCTAAGGATACCTTTGAACGTACCAAGCCGCACGTCAACGTAAGGCACGATCGGTCATATTGATCACGGCAAAACCACGACCACGGGAGCCATCCTGGCTGTCCAGGCTGAAAAGGGCTTTGCAAAAGTCAAGTCCTATGCCGACATCGCCAAGGGCGGCACGGTTCGCGATGCGACCAAGACGGTCACGATCGCGGTCGCTCATGTCGAGTACGAGACCGACAACCGGCATTACGCCCATATCGATTGCCCGGGCCATGCCGACTTTATCAAGAACATGATTACCGGAGCCGCCCAGATGGACGGCGCAATCCTGGTCGTGTCTGCTGCCGATGGCCCCATGCCACAGACTCGCGAGCACATCTTGCTGGCTCATCAGGTCGGCGTGCCAAAGATTGTTGTTTTCCTCAACAAGTGCGACTTGGTCGACGACGAAGAACTACTCGAATTGGTCGAGCTGGAAATTCGTGAATTGCTAACCAAGTATGGCTTCGACGGCGACGACGTGCCGCTCGTTCGTGGCAACGCGAAGGCAGCCATCGAGACTCCTGGAGACGAGGCGGCGGCCAAGTGCATCGGCGAGTTGATGGACGCAATCGACTCCTATATCCCCGAGCCAGTCCGCGACAACGACAAGCCATTCCTGATGGCCATCGAAGACGTTTTCTCGATCGAAGGTCGTGGCACGGTTGCCACGGGTCGTATCGAGCGTGGCGTGGTCAAGGTGGGCGAAGAAGTCGAGATCATTGGCCTGACCGAAGCACCAGTCAAGACGACTTGCACTGGAGTCGAAGCGTTCAATAAGACCATGGACGAAGGTTTCGCCGGCGACAACGTCGGATGCCTGCTTCGTGGCGTGAAGCGTGAAGATATCCAGCGGGGTCAGGTGCTCGCCAAGCCTGGCAGCATCACACCGCATACGAAGTTCGAGGCCGAGGTTTACGTGCTGAGTAAGGAAGAAGGAGGCCGGCATACGCCGTTCTTCAACGGCTATCGGCCGCAATTTTACTTCCGCACGACCGATGTGACTGGCACGGCCAACCTCACCGGCGACGCCGAAATGTGCATGCCTGGCGACAATGCCAAGCTTTCGGTCGAGTTGATGAAGCCGATCGCGATGGACGATGGCGTACGCTTTGCCATTCGCGAAGGCGGCAAGACGGTCGGCTCCGGCGTTGTGACGAAGATTGTTGAATAGGAAAATAAAGTGACGAGTGACGAAGGTGCTTTTCGTCATTCGTCATTTCCCGAAGGGGCGTAGCTCAATTGGCAGAGCACTGGTTTCCAAAACCAGGGGTTGTGAGTTCGAGTCCCACCGCCCCTGCCATATAGATATCAATGACGAAGACGGTTTTTCGTCATTTTACTTAACTTGGAAAGAATTTGTGGCTGAGTTGATTTCAGGAATGTTCAGCGCTACGCGATACAAGCGTAGCCAGGGCCGGATTGCCCGACAGGTAACCTTTGCCGCGATGGCGGTGATGATTGCCGTGGGGGCGTGGAGGATGAACTCCATCGCCGCGACGGATGTCGGCAAGTACCTCGTGCCGCTGGCCGTATTGGCGGTCGGGCTGTGGATAAGTTATCGAATCGTAAATCTTCCCAAATTTGCCGATTTTTTGATTTCGGTCGAGGCGGAGATGAACAAGGTTTCGTGGCCCAGTCGCGCCGAGTCGTGGCGGGCCTCGACGGTCGTGATTATCGTCATTTTTTTCTTGGCTGCTTTGCTGTTTACGTACGACTTTGTTTTGGATTTTGCCCTCAACAGAATTTTTGGTTTGTAGAAGGTCTCCACCGTGAGCGAAGAATCTGACAAGCTGGTTGATCAGGCATTGCCTGAATCCGATGCCCCGACGGCAGTTGAGGATCAGGATCCGCCTTCCTCCGAGGCTGAAGAGGTCGAATCCGAAGAGGTTGAATCGGATGAGGTTGAATCGGACGAGCCCGAGGTAGAAGAAGTAGAAGAGGACGAGGCCGAAGGAAAGGCCGAGGAAACCGTCGACGACGATTCGCCAAAGATGGATTGGTACATCCTCAAGGTGCAGAGCAACCGAGAGCGATCGATTGCCGACGCTCTCCGGCGCAAGGTCGCCATCGAGGGGCTTGACGAGTTCTTCGGCGAAGTCATCGTGCCGATGGAAAAAATCACCGAGTTCAAGGGCGGAAAGAAAAAAATTGTCCAGCGAAAGCTCTACCCAGGCTACATCGTGGTCAACATGCTCATCAACGACGACACGTGGTTTGCGGTACGAGAGACTTCAGGCATTGGCGACTTCACCGGTGCCCACGGCAAGCCGTCGCCCATGTTGCCACACGAAGTGACTCGCATCCTTCAAACTGAGGAAGAAGAAACCGACGAAGCACCGAAGCTCAACATCACCTTCAAATTGGGCGACAACGTAAAAATCAAAGAAGGCACCTTTGAGAGTTTCGAAGGCGAAGTCAGCGAGATCGACGAACACAGCGGTCGAGTAACGGTCATGATCAACATTTTCGGACGCAGCACCCCCGTCGAACTCGAATACTGGCAAGCCGAGCAGTTATAATTTAACGTCGCCGCTTGCAGCGACCAACCAAACCAACCAAACCAAATCATTTAGCGCCGCCGCTTGCGGCGGCCCACCAGAAAAACATCCCATGGCAAAACAACTCGTAGGTTCCGCGAAATTCCAAATCCCCGGAGGCCAGGCAACACCTGCCCCGCCGGTCGGTACGTCGCTAGGTAAGTTCGGAATCAACTTGGGCCAGTTCGTCCAGGCCTTCAACGACAAAACCAAAGAAGCCAACGGGATGATGATCCCGGTCGTCGTGAGCGTCTACAACGACCGCTCGTTCGACTTCATCACCAAGAGCCCGCCCGCAGCCGTATTGCTCAAGAAGGCGGCAAATATTGCCAAGGGTTCCGGCGTGCCCAACAAAACCAAAGTGGGCAAAGTCACAAGGGCGCAATTGGAAGAGATTGCCACCACCAAGATGGCCGACCTGAATGCAAGCGACATGGACAGCGCGGTCTTGCAGATAGCCGGCACCGCCCGAAGCATGGGCCTTGAAGTCGAAGGTTAAGGATTGCAAATTGCAAATTGTCCATTGAAATAATGTAAATTGAAAAAAAGAATCATGCCTAAACTAGCAAAACGAATGAAGAAACTGGTTGAAACACGGCCCAACGAAGCGTTGCCGCTTTCCGAAGCGGTTACTGCGTTGAAGAAATTTGATGGCACGCGCTTCGATCAGTCCGTCGAGGTCTCGATGCGATTGGGAGTCGATCCTACGCAGGCCGACCAGATCATCCGCGGTTCGATCGTGTTACCCCACGGAATCGGCAAAGAGCAACGCATCGTCGTGTTTGCCAAGGGCCCCATGGCCGAAGCTGCCAAAGAGGCGGGTGCCGACGAGGTGGGCGACGAAGATCTCGCCAAGAAAATCCAAGGCGGTTGGACCGATTTCGATGTCTGCATCGCCGCGACATGATGAAGATCGTCGGCCCCTTGGGGCGCGTGCTTGGCCCTCGAGGCCTGATGCCTTCCCCACGTGCCGGCACCGTGACCCCGGAAGTCGTGAAAACGATCGGCGAGTACAAGGCCGGCAAAGTCGAGTTTCGCAACGACAAAGGGGGCAACATTCATGCCATCGTTGGCAAGCTTAGTTTCGATCAGAAGAATCTCCTCGAGAATGTCGAAGCCTTTGTTCAGTTGATTGTCGGCATGAAGCCCTCTTCGGTCAAAGGAACGTACCTAAAATCTGCCCACATCAGCGCCACCATGAGCCCCAGCGTCAAACTGGCCGTCTAATCCTGTTTTTCAACCTCCATCCTCTGGCCTTTTCCCACCCATGAGTAAGTACCTCAAAAATTTGATCACCGACGAGTTGCGAAATCGACTCGATGGAGTTAGCGACGCGCTGCTGGTCGATGTAATTGGCATGGAGGCAAACGCCAACGTCGAGCTCCGTAAATCGCTACGCGAGAAAAATATCCGCCTGATGGTGGTTAAAAATAGCCTTGCCAGTCGCGCCTCCGAAGGCACGGCTTTGGCGACGGTGTTTGAAGGAGGCAGCGGCACTTCGGCCGTGGTCTGGGGCGGCGAGGATGTCGTCTCCCTGGCCAAGGAGGTCATGCGATTTGCCGAGCAAGAAGAGTACAAGCCGTTCGCTCCGAAGGGCGGCGTGATGGATGGCGAAAAGCTATCCAAAGAAGACGTTGCCGCCATTAGCAAATGGCCAAGCCGTAGCGAGCAGCTCAGCCTGTTGGTTGGTCAAATCCTAGCACCGGGAGCCAACCTCTCGGCACAACTCCTGGGTCCTGGGGCTCAGGTTGCAAGTCAGATCAAACAAAAATCCGAGGATTAGCGCCGTCGGCCACGACGGAGGAATGCCAAGTAGCGAAGCCAGCAAGAATTACCAAGCACATTAGAACCACAGTTTGTTTCACAAGCGCGAAAGGACGATAACGATGAGCGACGCAGCCGTAGTAGAGTTTTCTGCAGAATCCAAAGAGATCGGCGACAAAATTGCCGGACTGACACTCAAAGAAGCCAAAGAGCTAAGCGACTATTTGAAAGACGAGCATGGCATTGAGCCGGCTGCCGGTGGCGGTGCCGTGATGATGGCTGCCGATGGCGGAGCCGGAGGCGCTGCAGCCGAAGAGCAAACCGAATTCGACGTCGTACTCGAATCCTTCGGCGGCAACAAAATTTCCGTCATCAAGGTCGTTCGCAGTGCGACTGGCCTTGGCCTCAAAGAAGCCAAAGAGGCCGTCGAAGGCGCTCCTGGCAAGATCAAAGAGGGCGTCAGCAAGGAAGATGCTGACAAGCTCAAGGCGGATCTCGAAGAAGCGGGTGCCACCGTTTCGATCAAGTAAGTGGACTCCCGAGTGAAAAGAAAAACAACCACAGAGACACGGAGGGCACAGAGAGAGCTCGAAATTTGCAATTCCAAACGGGGATCCGTCATTATTTTCTGGGCTAAAAAACTCTGTGTTCGCTGTGTCTCTGTGATGAATTTCCTTTCTTTTTTCAGTCGGAGTCGTTTGGCTATGATTGACCCTCCCGTTTTTTCTTGACGAACAACATCCGCCGACTAGCCTCGCGCAGGGTTTCCCTATGCGAGGGGTTTCGGTCGGCCTGTTTCGCTTAATCCTCACTTCGTAACCACGGAGCAGATCGTCCCATGGCTGTCACAGCTCAACGACGCCTCGATACCCCCGCAGTGCGGACTTTTGGCAGCACTCGAATTGCCTACGCCCTGCCCGATCTCACCGAGATTCAAACCGCCAGCTACGAGCGATTCCTCCAGTACCGAGGCGGTTCCAACGACAAGCGAAAGGTCGAAGGCTTGGAGAGCGTCCTCCAAGAAATCTTTCCGATCGAGAGCTACGACAAGACGATTCGCTTGGAGTATCTTCGCTACGAATTGGGCAAGCCACGCTACGAGCCCGACGAATGTCGTCAGCTGCGATTGACCTACGGTCGGCCCTTTCGCATCTGGCTACGATTGGTCAAAGATCAGCCCGTCGAAGAGGAAGTCTATCTGGGCGATTTGCCCATCATGCTGGGGGGCGGCGAGTTCATCATCAATGGTGCCGAGCGCGTGGTCGTCAGCCAGTTGCATCGTAGCCCGGGCATCGATTTCGTGAGCGAAATGGATGCGGGCGAACGTCGCTTGCACAGTTGCCGCGTGATTCCTGAGCGCGGCAGTTGGATTGAGCTTAACACAACGAAAAAAGATAGCATTACGGTCCGCATCGACCAGAGCGGCAAGTTCTCGGCGATGACCTTGCTTCGGGCCATGAGCCCCGAGCTGGGGATGGATGGCGATATCCTGCGCACTTTCTACGAAGCCACCAAACAGAAAGTGGCCGATGGGCGAAGTGTTGGGAAAATTGAAGGCAAAGTCGTCGTCGAAGATGTCGTCTACCCGGTTGGGAGCGAACGGGCTGGCGAAATTATCATCGAAGCCGGACAACGCATCAGCAAGAACATCGCCGAGGTTATTTGTACTTCCGATGTAAAAACCGTCGAAGTGATGGAAATGCCTCCTACGCCCCATTTGCTCAACGCCTTGGCTGATGACAACACGTCGAGCCATGAGGAAGCGTTGTTGCGAATCTATCAACGCTTGCGTCCAGGGAATCCACCGCAGCTTGAAAAGGCCAGAACCTTATTCACCGAAAAGTTCTTCGACTCGAATCGCTATCGACTGGGACGCGTCGGCCGATTTCGCATCAATCGCAAGCTGGGCCTCAACGTTTCTGAAAGCGAGATGGTCTTGCGGCCCGACGATCTGCTCGCGGCAATGAAGTACTTGCTTCTGCTCGTTGCAGGCGATCCGGAAGCCCAGGTCGACGATATCGATCACTTGGGGAATCGCCGACTACGTACGATTGACGAGCTCGCTTGCGACGAAATTCGCAAAGGGTTTCTCAAACTCCGGCGAACCGTTCAGGAACGCATGAGCCTAAAAGATGCCGACGACAGCAGTCTTATCAACCCCAAGAGCATCTCTGCAGCGATCGAGTACTTCTTCGGTCGTGGCGAGCTTTCGCAAGTGGTTGACCAGACCAATCCGCTTTCGATGCTTACCCACGAGCGGCGCCTTTCGGCGTTGGGCCCTGGTGGTTTGAATCGAAAACGGGCCGGCTTTGAAGTCCGCGATGTGCATATTTCTCATTACGGACGCATCTGCCCGATCGAGACGCCCGAAGGCACCAACATCGGCCTGATCGCCAGCTTGGCGATGTTCGCGTCGGTCGATGATTATGGTTTCCTGATCACACCGTACCGCAAAGTGAAGGGTGGCAAGCTTACCGAGGAAGTCGTCTGGCTTCGTGCCGACCAAGAATCGGAAGCCTACGTCGCCTCGGCCGACTCGCCCGTCAAAGACAGCAAGCTCCAAGGCGGCACGGTCGTGGCCCGCTACAAGGCCGACTTTGTTTTCGTGCCGGTCGATCAAATCGAGTACATCGATGTGGCTCCGAGTCAGATGATCGGCGTTTCGGCCGGTTTGATTCCGTTCTTAGAGCATGACGATGCCAACCGCGCGTTGATGGGTTCCAATATGCAGCGCCAAGCCGTGCCGCTGCTCGTTGCCGAGCCACCCGTCGTGGGAACGGGTCTCGAGACCGACGTCGCACTTCATTCGGGC
The DNA here is from genome assembly GCA_013151315.1 of Planctomycetota bacterium. Taxonomy (GTDB): domain Bacteria; phylum Planctomycetota; class Planctomycetia; order Pirellulales; family Lacipirellulaceae; genus Bythopirellula. Next base: position 17,166 of record JAADIN010000246.1, read on the forward strand.
ATGTTGGTTCGCGCCGGGCACAAGGGAACCGTCACCTATGTTGATGCCGATCGCATCGAAGTCGGCCCCGAAGTTCATCATCTGCGGAAGTTCGTCGGTCTCAACGAGCGAACCTGCCAAGATCAAAAACCCATCGTTCTGCCTGGCGACAAGGTTGAAAAAGGTGACGTGCTTGCCGATGGGGCTGCCACGTACAAGGGCGAACTGGCACTCGGTCGCAATGTTTTGGTCGCCTTCATGTCGTACGATGGCTACAACTTTGAAGACGCGATCATCATCAGCGAAGAGTTGGTTCGTAACGATACCTACACTTCGATCCATATCGAAGAGTCGGACGTCGAGATTCGCGAAACCAAGCTCGGACGCGAAGAGTTCACTCGCGATATTCCCAACGTCAGCGAGAAAGCGTTACGCAATCTCGACGAAAGCGGCATCGTGCAGATTGGTACCTTCGTCAAGCCGGGCGACATCCTGGTCGGCAAGGTTTCGCCCAAGTCGAAGACCGAGCTCACGCCTGAAGAAAAACTTCTGCACGCCATTTTTGGTCGAGCAGGCGAAGATGTGAAAAACGATTCGCTCGAAGTCTCTTCCGGCGTTGAAGGGATCGTTATCGACACGCAGAAGTTCTCGCGTCGTATGAGTTTGGGCGACGACGAACGACAACTGTTCGAAAAGTCGCTCAAAGAGGCCGAGCAAGAAAGCAACGAACTGATCGCGATCGAATTCATCAAGTTGGTCGAAGAGATCGAAAAGATCTTGCAGAAAAAGCTCACCGACGACGATGGCAACGAGTTGGTTCACGATCAACTGCCGCAATTCGTGGCCGACATCGCGACTCGATTCCGACTCGATTCGATCGAAATCCGTAGCCCGCAGCGCAAGAAAGACGTCGAGAAAGTTTTTCGTTCGGGTTGGACTGCCGTCGAAGAAGCGATCGACACCCGCGACCGTCGACTCAATTCGATGAAGCGTGGCGACGAGCTTCGCAGCGGCGTGTTGCAAATGGTCAAAATCTATGTCGCGACCAAGCGAGTGATTTCCGTGGGCGACAAGATGGCGGGCCGCCATGGCAACAAGGGCGTCATCTCAAAGATTTTGCCGATCGCCGATATGCCTTTCCTCGACGATGGCACCTCGGTGCAGATCATGCTCAATCCATTGGGCGTACCTAGCCGTATGAATGTCGGCCAGATTCTCGAAACGCATCTCGGCTGGGCGGGAGCCAAGCTCGGATTCCGCGCGGTCACGCCCGTCTTCGATGGGGCGACCGAGGAGGAGATCAACGACGCGCTGGACGAAGCCGGATTGCCTCGTCACGGAAAGATTAAGCTTCGGGATGGTCGCACGGGCGAGCAGTTTGAGCAGGAAACCACGGTCGGCTACATCTACATGCTGAAGCTGCATCACTTGGTCGACGACAAAGTCCATGCCCGAAGCACGGGCCCTTACTCGCTGATTACCCAGCAGCCGCTGGGCGGAAAGGCCCGTTTTGGTGGACAGCGTTTCGGCGAAATGGAAGTTTGGGCACTCGAAGCCTACGGAGCCGCCTACATTTTGCAGGAGCTTCTGACGGTCAAGAGCGACGACGTCGAAGGACGCACCAAGATTTACGAAGCGATGGTGAAGGGCGAAAACACCCTGCAAGCCGGCACCCCGGCAAGTTTCGATGTGTTAACCAACGAAATTCGCGGTTTGGGACTCAATATGCAACTAGAGAAGCGGCAGTCGTAGGACCACGGTCCGTTAGCGCCGTCCACCAGGACGGAAACGCCAAAAACCTAACTCTCGGCCAAAATACAACCATAAGCAGTAAATTTGCAATTTGCATTTTTCAATTTGCATTTTGCAATAAATATTTAGGAGCATAAGATGAGTCTACTGGAAAGCTCAAATTACGATCGCGTCAACGACTACGGCTCGGTGAAAATCAGCCTCGCGCGACCGCATGATATTCGCAGTTGGTCCTTTGGCGAAGTCAAAAAGCCCGAGACGATCAACTATCGTACCTATCGTCCCGAGAAGGACGGCCTCTTCTGCGAACGTATTTTCGGTCCAGAAAAAGACTGGGAATGCGCCTGCGGCAAGTACCGTGGCATGAAGTACAAAGGCATGATCTGCGATCGCTGTGGGGTGAAAGTCACCCATAGCCGCGTGCGCCGCAAACGCATGGGCCACATCGAGTTGATCGCGCCGATCGTCCACATCTGGTTTTTCAAAGCAATGCCCAGTCGATTGGGGTCTTTGCTCGCCATGAAAACCACAAGTCTCGAGAAAGTGATCTACTTCCAGGACTACGTTGTCACCAATGCGGGCGACACACCACTCGAACTTCGGCAACTGCTGACCGAAGAAGAGTATCGGGCAGCCCGCGAGCAGTACGGCGAAGGCGCGTTCGAAGCCGACATGGGCGCCGAAGCGATTCGCAAACTGCTCAATTTGCTCGACTTGGTCAAACTGTCTCAAGAATTGCGACAAGACCTCAAAGAGACCGGCTCGAAGCAGAAGGCCAAAGACCTGATCAATCGGTTGAAGACCGTCGAGGCCATTCGCGATTCAGACAACAAGCCCGAGTGGATGGTCCTAGACGTAATTCCTGTGATCCCGCCCGACCTGCGCCCGTTGGTGCTGCTCGATAGCGGCAACTTCGCCACCAGCGATCTCAACGATCTCTATCGCCGGATCATCAATCGCAACAACCGACTCAAAAAGCTAGTCGACCTCAACGCGCCCGAGGTCATTATTCGCAACGAAAAGCGGATGCTGCAACAATCGGTCGACGCGCTGTTCGACAACAACCGCTGCAAGCGGCCTGTCTTGGGTAGCAGCAACCGGCCGCTCAAGTCGCTTACCGACATGATCAAAGGAAAGCAGGGCCGGTTCCGCGAAAACTTGCTCGGCAAACGAGTCGACTACTCGGCACGAAGCGTCATCGTGGTCGGTCCGCGGCTCAAGTTGCACCAATGCGGCTTGCCCAAAAAGATCGCGCTCGAGTTGTATCAACCGTTCATCATCCGTCGCCTCAAAGAGCTAGGCCATGCCGACACGATCAAGTCGGCAAAGAAAATGCTCGAGCGCAAGGATGAAGAAGTTTGGGATATTCTCGAAGAGGTCATCAAAAATCATCCCGTGCTGCTCAATCGCGCCCCGACGCTCCATCGCATGGGCATCCAGGCATTCGAGCCAATACTGGTCGAAGGCAACGCGATCAATTTGCATCCGCTCGTCTGCAAAGGTTTCAACGCCGACTTCGACGGAGACCAGATGGCCGTCCATCTGCCCCTTTCGATCGAAGCGCAGGTCGAAGCGCATACGCTCATGATGAGCACCCATAATATCTTCAGCCCCTCGAACGGAGCTCCGATTATCAGTCCTTCGCAGGACGTGGTAATGGGAAGCTACTACCTGACGGCCAAGGTGCCTGGGGAGAAGGGCGATGGCATGATCTTCAGCTCGTTGGAAGAGGTGGAGACCGCCTATTCCGCCGGTGTCGTGGGAACGCATGCCCAGATCACGGTCCGGCTGCCGAAGCACCGTTGTCTTCGAGAAGACCTCGAAACTTCGTCGCCCAAATTTGGGGCCCGGGTCGATACCACGGTAGGACGCGTGATTTTTAATCGCATCTTGCCGATGGGCATGCCCTATTACAACGTCGCGTTACGCTCCAGCGAACTCGCGAAAGTCATTTCCGATTGCTACCAATTCGTAGGTCGACGCGCAACGATCGAATTGCTCGACGACATGAACCAACTCGGCTTCCGTCAGGCAACCCTCAGCGGGCTCTCTTTCGGCACCGACGACTTGATCACGCCCTCGACCAAGGGGAAAATTATTGGCGAGGCGGAGAAGACCGTCCTCAAATTCCAAAAACTTTTCCAGCGAGGCGTCATCACCGAAGTCGAACGCTACAACCAGGTCCTCGACGCATGGACCCATGCTCGCGAACAAATTACCGCCGAGATGATGACCGGTTTGGAAAACGATCATCGCACCGGAGGATACGTCAATCCGATCTTCCTGATGGCGCATTCGGGTGCTCGTGGTGGCGTCGAGCAGATGCGGCAGCTTGGCGGCATGCGAGGCCTGATGGCCAAGCCTTCGGGCAAGATCATCGAAACGCCGATCAAGGCCAACTTCCGCGAAGGGCTGACAGTACTCGAATACTTCAGTAGTACGCACGGAGCTCGCAAGGGTTTGGCCGATACGGCACTGAAGACGGCCGACTCGGGATACCTCACCCGCAAGCTGGCCGACGTGGCGCAAAACGTGGTCATCACGACCCACGACTGCCGCACCACGCAGGGTATCACCAAAGGAACGCTTTACCGTGGCGAAAAAGTCGAAGTCAGTTTGGCCGATTCGATCAAGGGTCGCGTCAGCCGGACCAATATCGTCAACCCGATTACCGACGAAGTGATCGTTGCTGAAAACGAACTCATCACTCTCGACATCGCTCGCAAAATCGAAGAGCTCGGCTTGGAGAAAATCCAAGTCCGCAGTCCCATGACTTGCGATGCCACGTTGGGCATTTGTCGCCTTTGCTACGGAATGGACCTCTCCACCGGTTCGATGGTCGAAGAAGGAATGGCTGTCGGAATCATTGCCGCCCAAAGTATCGGCGAGCCGGGCACCCAGCTCACGATGCGTACCTTCCACATCGGCGGAGTGGGGCAACGCGACATCGAAGACTCCGACATCAAAGCCAAGAAGGGCGGCATTGCAAAATATGCCCGCCTGAAAGTCGTGCGAAACGATGCGGGCGATTTGGTCGTACTCCAACGTAACGGCGAACTTTCCTTGGTCGACGAGCGGGGCCGTGAGGTCGAAAAATACGAAATCCCTGCCGGGGCCGTGCTCAAAGTCGAAGAAGACGGCGTCGTCAAACCGGGTGATACGCTTTGCGAATGGGATCCGCATAGTATCCCCATCCTTGCTGAGACAGGCGGAAAGATTCGCTTCGAAGATCTTATCGATGGCGAAACGATTCGCAGTGATCGCGATGCCAGTGGAAAGACCCGATTCGTCGTCATCGAGCACAAAGGCGATTTGCATCCGCAAATTGTGGTCGAAGATCCCAAGGACGGAAAGATTCTCGACTTCTACTACATGCCCGAACGGGCGTACTTGGAAGTGGAAGAGGGAGAGATAATCTCCCCGGGCACCCTGGTCGCCAAAACGCCACGCGAAGCATCGGGTACGCAGGACATCACGGGCGGTTTGCCTCGTGTGACCGAAATCTTTGAAGCTCGTAAGCCGAAAGACCCGGCCGTTATCGCCGAGATCGACGGCCAAGTCGAATTGCTTAGCGAGAAAAAACGCGGCAAGCGATCCATTCTCGTTCGCAGCGAGACGGGTATCGAACGCGAACACTTGGTCACCCATAGCAAGCATCTTCGCGTGCATGCGGGCGACATGGTGCGTGCGGGCGAATCGTTGGTCGATGGACCGCTCGTGCCACACGACATTCTACGAATCTCCGGCGAGGAAGCGGTGCAGCAGTACCTCACTCGCGAGATTCAGAATGTTTACCGTAGCCAGCGCGTCGAAATTAACGACAAACACATCGAGATCATCGTCCTTCAGATGTTGCGGAAAGTGCAAATCGAAGCTCCCGGCGATACCAATTTGTTGCCGGGCAGCGTGATCGACAAGTTTGATTTCCGTGTGGCGAACGAGGCACTCAGCTCTTGCCTGCGGATCACGCATCAAGGCGACAGCGACTACAACGAAGGCGCGATCGTACCGAAGGACGTATTGGAAAGTGCCAACGCACAGATCGAAGCCCTCGGGGGAGACATTGCCAAGGGGGCCAGGCCGAAAATGGCGATCGCCAGTACCCAGCTCTTGGGCATCACCAAGGCTTCGGTGCAAAGCTCGAGCTTTATCTCGGCGGCCAGTTTCCAGGAAACGACCAAGGTGCTTACCGAAGCCGCTTTGGGTGGTCGGACCGACAATTTGGTTGGCCTCAAAGAAAACGTCATCCTTGGCCATTTGATTCCTGCCGGCACCGGGTTCCACTCGATTCAGGATGCGGAAGTTCGGATCCGTCCCGAGGCTTTGGAAGAGTTGGCTGCCGAAAAGGAACGGGTCCTCGAACGCTCCTTCCCGCTCTTGGAGTCGGCCCTGCAGGCTCAAGAAACTGGCGGACCGAGCGAGAGCAATGGCGAAGGGG
>JAADIN010000083.1:0-6159 GCA_013151315.1 Planctomycetota bacterium
GTTTGAGATCGGCTCTAGTGCGAATCCTATGCTTCCCATTGCCGATGTCACCGCGACTTTCGGTGCACTTATTGGCGACTACACGTATCAAGTTCGGGTATCTGACGGCGTAGACTTCGCCACGGCCTCGTCGAGTATCAGCCTCATCCCCGAGCCAACCAGCCTACTGCTGGCCAGCATGGGCCTGATCGGTGTGCTCACGACCCGTCGTCGCCGCAGCTAGTAGTTACTAAAGCTAGTGGTTACTAAAGATTGACGCTTAACCCCCAACCCCTTCGCCCGTGTGGCGGAGGGGTTTTTTCGTGCCGAGTTATCGCGCCCGGCCAAAAAAAGCATTCGCTTTCGTACTCAGCATACGCAATAATCATCCCTGCGTAGCTTCACGCAGACGGTTCTTTGAAAACGAAAATCAACCCGCAACCCTTTTGTCCCCTCAACGCACGATCACGATTTCGTGCCAAAACCCCACCCCTGCGGTGGCGAGAAAGACGAGAAAACAAGCACGTTCCCGAAGGGCATCCCTTCGTTAGGTCCTTTTGGCAAAAAACACCCAGGCGAAATAACGAAGCGCCGCGACTCGTCGCGAAAACTACGGAGCCAGCAGGCCTTGCCAACGCCACGGCCCACAACTTCCAGGACGAGAATGCCCGAGTGTGTAAACGCAGTCGCGCGGACAATCGACGGCCATCTTGTACGGCAGGGCCGGAACCGTAAGAAAAAAGTGACCTGCCGAGATAAGCGGCTGCAGACAGTAGGATGGAGTGTAGCCATAACGCTCGGCATTGGCCTCTTCGAAGTACAAGGGCCGGTGGTGCTGGCATGTCGCCGACCAATGCGGGTCGGTCGGGCTCCAGTGCCCGTACTGTCGCTTGTCGCCTTTTGGGGTCGCAGTATATGGGGTCGCCACATCCTGGGGAAGAAGGCCGGCCGGCAAAGAGGCGTCGACCGTCAACGACGCCATGGGAGCCGCGACAAAGCAGCGTGGCGGCTGGGGTAGCTTGACGGGACTCGGGAGCGCAAGCTCCTCGGCAGAGGTTGGCGAGTCGGCGCGGTCCGAAACCCACGCAGTGGAAATGCGAGTCGGCGAAACCGGCGGGCTGTCATGGGTGGGGCCGAAGAGGCGAAGTGCGGGCTCCTCGGCGAGAAGCGATCCAGAGTCCGTGGCGAACCAAGCCGTAGCGAGAGCCAGGAGCATCACCAAGGTGCGTGGAGAATAGTCTATGGAGGGCATGATTAGCATCCCAGTCGCGATCGGTTTTCGGCGGACGTTTTCCGCCAGACAAAGGGGCGGACAGCTCTCTTGCCATCCCTCTCTTGCCATTTCGACGCCGGAGAATCGTTTTCTCAAGAAGATCCCGAGCAGCCAATACGACCGGCACAATCGGTAAAGAAGAAGCTATCAGCTAAATTTGTTTGACAAGCTTGCAGGTTTGAAAATAATTGAATTATGGGAATTTTCGCTTCACTCATTCGTTGTCTATTGCCTCGTGGCCGCCAATTGCCCCGTGGCCGTAGGCGGAGGCATTCTCTCGCACTCGACGCAGCCCCTTTTTCGCCGCGACGATTGGAGTGCCGCCGTCTGCTCGACGCTTCCGCAGCCGGCTTGTTGCTTGCACCTCCCGGTGACCCAGGGGCATACGTGCAGGTTGGCGAAAACGTGGACTCTTCCACCGACCCTCTCGAGAGCCATGTTACCGACGGAGACGACGGAATTGGCACGCCCCCATCAAATATCCAATTCGCGCCAGTAGCGATGATCAACGAAAACGGTTTCGCACAGCTTCAATTGACATTCGACGACCCGGGATTGCTTGATACGCACACGGTAGAGATCGACTGGGGCGACGGGACGACCACAACGATCGAGCTGGAAGGCGGCGAGCGATTCGTGGGTACGAATCATCAGTACCTCGATGACAACCCAAGCGGTACGAGCCAGGATGAGTACACGATCACGGTAAAAGTCATCGACGATGACGGCGGGATGACGACCGGTGAGACGACGGTATTGGTGAAAAATGTCGCACCATCAAACGTCCAGTTCGCACCGGTAGCGATGATCAACGAAAACGGTTTCGCACAGCTTCAATTGACATTCGACGACCCAGGACTGCTCGATACGCATACAGTAGAGATCGACTGGGGCGACGGGACGACTACAACGATCGAGCTGGAGGGCGGCGAGCGTTTTGTGGGAACGAATCATCAGTACCTGGATGACAACCCAAGCGGTACGAGCCAGGATGAGTACACGATCACGGTAAAGGTTATCGACGATGATGGCGGGATGACGACCGGCGTAACGACGGTGCTCGTCAAGAATGTCGCGCCGGTGATCGAGACTTTGACGGTCACTCCCTCGGTCATCACCGAAGGCAATTCGGTAACGGTCAGTGGGACGTTTAGCGATGTGGGGACGCTCGACACGCAGACGGCGACCATCCGCTGGGGCGACGGAACGGTTGAAGAGGTGAGCCTCGATAGCTTGGATGGCTCGGGAACTTTCACGATCACCCATTTCTATGCAGACAACGACACGGTCAATCCCGATGATGGACCGATACCCGATAATCTCTACACGATAACCGTCACGATTGCGGATGATGACGGCGGAGAAGCAACGAGATCGATTGACGTCTCGGTGCTGAATGTTAGCCCCAATCTCGAACCGATTGTCGCGGTGACGGGCGTCAATTCCGCGGGGGAAGTCACCCTGACGATTCGGTTTACCGATCCTGGTGCCGATACGCTTACGGTCTACGTCGATTGGGGAGATGTCCGAGATCCTAACGATCCCTCGATTCCGGCGCTGGAGCCTTTTGTGATCGATTTGACGGACATCGAAGCTCCGGGCACTTTTACGGTGACGCTTGAGCATGCTTACGAGGGCCCGCCCAATCCGTTGAGTCCTGCATCGGCGATTGAGATATTTGTGTTCGTCGGCGATGACGATTTGGGCGAGACGTTTGTGCAGGCCGATGGCATGAGCCAGATAAGAACGGTCTCGCTTACCAACCCGGGCGTGAGTGCCGAACCGCCGTCTGAAGTTGCCTTGGCCCAGGGTCGGTCGCTCTTTGCGCGACAGGTGACCAGCACTTTGTATTTTGAAGCTTCTTCGAATGTCGAAGAAGCATTGCGAGGGACAGGCTTTGGTGCGGCCGGTGCCGATCCCAATGCGACGAGCGATCGCTATTTAGAACTGCGAGTCATCGACTCCTTCGGCAATCTGGGGGAAGGGCATCGACTGAAGATCGAGGTGCTGCAAGATTTGCCCGCCTTGTTCCGCAGTCTTCCTGACAAGCACTATGCCATCTACTTGGTCCATGTTGAGACCAACACCAGCCGTTTGGTCATCGAAGTCTACGTGCGTGACGGCAAAGTGATTGATCCGGGCGACGACTCGGAGGGCACGCGCGATCGGCCACCCACCGAAGAAGCGACCCCTGGGCGGGAAGATATTCGGAAGCTGGAGGCGGAGGAAGATGAGGTTGGCGAAGACGCAAGCGGCGCACGGGCGTTGCCAGAGAATCGGCAGTCTGGGCTGAGCTGGGGGCCCGCCCTGGCGGGCTTGGTAGCGACGAGCTCCTACCGCTCTTGGGCCACGCGAGTCGATCGGACGGTGGCCCAGGCTGGGCCCCGGCAGTGGAAGCGATTGCGCCTGCGGCACCCGCATAAGCGGAAAAACCGTTAATCGGCGATTTTTTCGAGTCTCCCCAATTACAATCGAGGGTAGGGAAAGTCGAGGGATTGCAATCCCTCGGCTTTGTCGCCGTTCAATGTTATGGGGTACGAGGCGCAAGATGAAAAACTGTCCTGCTTGCCAAGCTGCTGTCGACGAGTCGTCGCTCGCTGCGGGTCGCTGCGCCTATTGCGGAGCGGTGCTGCGAAATGTCCCTCAGCGCTCGGTACAAGATATCCGGCAAGATGATCAGGAGACCCTGCAAGATCCTGATGCGACTCCGACGATGGAGTTTGCCATCGATGCCCCGCAAGAGACGCCGACCATGGACTTCGGCGGTGAGAAGACCCTCGATTTTTCTGGGGACGAGTTGGCTAGCGACGAGTTGACTAGCGACCCGGAAGCCGATGTTTCTGAGAGTATGGTGACGGCGCAGTGGCTCGACAATGTTGCGGAGAGCCAGTCCGATCCTAAGGCGACGATTCGACAAAAAGAAACCGTTTCGGGAACGTTCGTCTCGAAATCGTCGCTGATAGTGAAGTCGCGGCACTTTCGTTCTCAAGAGGAGATGGAGCAGCCTATTGCCTCTCCTGACGACGCTCCCGACTACGAGCTGCTCAAGGTGCTTGGCGAAGGCGGCATGGGCGTTGTTTATGCTGCACGTCAGTCGGCCATCGCGCGCACCGTGGCCGTGAAAATGCTCAAGCAATCCAATGGGCAAACCAACGAGCAGCGTGAGAAGTTCATCTCCGAGGCGGTGGTCACAGGCGAGCTCGACCATCCCAACATCGTGCCGATCTACGATTTGGGCGCGAACGACTCGGGGGCGCTTTTTTATTCGATGAAACGGGTAAAAGGCACGCCGTGGAACGAGGTGGTCAAAGAAAAATCGCTGGATGCAAACTTGCATATCTTGCTACGGGTGGCCGATGCGGTTGCCTTTGCGCACGCCAATGGTGCATCGTGATTTGAAGCCCGAGAACGTGATGCTCGGAGACTTTGGGGAAGTGCTGGTGATGGATTGGGGGCTTGCGCGGATTAGCTCCGAATTCCCCAACGCCGATGCAGTGACGCAGTCGGACGTGATGGGTGGTACGCCGGCCTACATGGCGCCCGAGATGGCCACGGGGCCTATCGAGGAGGTCACGGTCATGAGCGACGTTTATCTCCTGGGCGCGATTCTCTATGAGATACTCACGGGCCGACCTCCGCACACGGGCAAGACGGTGATGGCTTGCTTGTTTTCGGCGGCGAAAAACAAGATCGTTGCTACCGACCATGCGGGCGAGCTGATGGAGGTGGCTCTCGAAGCGATGGCGACGAATCCGGCAGATCGCTACCCGTCGGTGCCGTTGATGCAGGAAGCGATCCGCCGGTACCAATCGCACTCCGAAAGTGTGCTTCTTACGGACAGCGCGGAGAAAAGCTTGGCCGCTGCTCAAGAAGCCGACGACTACGAACTTTTTTCGCGAGCCCTCTATGGGTTCCAAGAAGCTCTGACGCTGTGGAAGGGAAACGATCGAGCGAGCAAGTCGCTTTCCGCCGCTCAAGTGGCGTACGCAGGTTCGGCATTGGCGAAGAGCGATTTTGATTTGGGCATTTCGCTCTTGGATTCGAACAACGACGAGCACCGGCGTGTGCTCGAGAAGCTCGAGTCGGGACGGCGGGAGCGGGATTCTCGCAATCGTCGGCTGAAGATGCTCAAAGGGGCGGTTGCGGCGCTAGTGTTTGCGGTGGTTGGTGTGGTTGGTGTGGCATATTTTGCGGTGAGCACCGAGCGAGACAAGGCGGTCGTTGCACGCGACGAGGCGGTTCAATCCGAAGCCCGCGCGGTGAAATCTCGCCAAGAAGAAGAGATTGCAAAAAACGATGCGATAGACGCTCGCGATCAAGAAAAAGTGGCTAGGGAAGCGGCCGAGTTGGCTGCGGAGAAAGAAGCGATTGCGAGGAAGGAAGAGGAACTTGCCAAGATCGCAGCCGAAGAGGCCCGCGATAAGGAAGAACAAGCCAAGCACGAAGAGGAGCTTGCAAAAATAGCCGCCGAGAAAGCGCGCGACCGCGCGATCGAGGCAGAGAAGATTGCCGAGCAGGCGAAGAAAGACGAGGAGTACGAGGCCTACGTGGCCCGCATTGGATTGGCCAATGCCAAAATCGCGGAGAACGCTTTTGATCGCGCGCGGGAGCTTTTGGAAGAGTGTGCTACAGAGCTGCGCGATTGGGAATGGGGCCGGCTGGCTTATCTTTGCCAGTTGAGCGATCGGACGTGGAACTTAGCGGGCCCGGTCGAGTCGGTTGTCTTTTCGCCTGATGGACGACTTTTTGCGAGCGGCGATTTTGAGGGCCAGGTTCGGATTTGGGATTTTGAGACCGGCGAGACGATCCATTCGATCGCGCAGGGGCAATACGTCCACACGGTCGCTTTTGATTCGGCGGGCCAGCGATTGGCTGCCGCGAGTAGTGATAAAAATGGCAGCAACCAC
>JAADIN010000083.1:6299-14129 GCA_013151315.1 Planctomycetota bacterium
AAAGTGGAGCAGACTCTTCAGGGGCATAGCTGGTGGGTTTGGGCGGCTAATTTTTCGCCCGATGGCCGGCGGATCGTCACGGCAAGCCAGGATGGGAAGGCGATGGTTTGGCAGCGCGAGGGCTCCCAATACGAAGTGCTCACGGAATTTACCCAACACCGAGGTCCGATTTACGCCGCGCAGTTTTCTCCTGATGGAACAACGATCGCGACCGCGGGGGATGATCGTCGGGTGTTGCTTTGGAATCCCGACAAAGTGCGGCCGGTCGACATTGCCTTGCGTCTCGAGGCGTTGCCCGACCCGCCTGCGCCATTCCGCGAGCTTGCCTTGCATGAGGGACCGGTCCGCTCGCTTGCGTTTTCGCCTGAGGGGTCCCAACTCGTTTCGGGCGGTCAAGACAATGCGTTGCGGGTTTGGGATTTTTCGCAGGGTCGAGAAACGGTCGTATTGCGAGGGCATGCCAGCCATGTGCGCGACTGCACGTTTTCGCCGGACGGCAAGTGGCTACTGTCGGCTGGTCGCGATCGGCAGATCAAACTTTGGCAGCCTCAGCACTATGGCGAAACATTGGTGTTAGGCGGTGGCGCTGGCCACGCCGACGCCGTGCTGGCGGCCCGTTTCTCGCGAGACGGCAGTCAGATCGTCACGGCCAGTCGCGATCGGACGGCCGTGTTGTGGAATGTGGCTGATCAGAACTTGGTAAAACGATTTTCGGAAGGGCATGATTTTCTTGCTTCCTCGGCACAATTCTTTGCCGATGGCAGCCGTCTGGCGACCGGGGGCGGTGATGGGACCACACGGATTTGGGACGTCGCGACCAAGACGCAAGTTTTGGAGCTTTCTTCGACGGGTCGCTACGCGGCAATCGGCGTTTCTGACGACCAGCGGTGGATCGTGACCGGGAGCGATGGCAACGACGCCGTGGTTTGGGATGCCCAAACGGGTGCCCGTATTGCGGTGCTTGAAGGGCACGAGGCGGTTGTCACGGCGGTTCGGTTTGGCCCGGGAGCTCAGTGGATAGCCACGGGCGACGAACGCGGACATGGCCGACTTTGGCGGCGCGAGGGCGACGGGTGGGTCGGCTCGGCTCGGCTGGAGGGGCATAGTCGAGCGATCACGGCGATGGCGTTTTCGCCGAATGGTCAGCGGTTGATTACCTCGAGCGGCGACAACACTTGCGGTCAGTGGGAGGTTGCCACTGGCGCAGAGCTGACCGAGCTGGTACTCAAACATCCCAAGTGGGTGTCGGATATGGATATTTCGCGTGATGGCAAGCAGGCGTTTACCTACTGCGAAGACGGGAAGCTACGGCTTTGGTCGCTGGAGAACGCCCAGGTAGTTCGGACGATCGATCCGAAGAGCGATGCGGTCTTTACGTCGGTCGATTTGTCGCCCGATGGTCGTCTTGCGATGGCCGTCTGTGCTGCGAAGGGTACGGTTCGGATGTGGCAGCTCGAGACGGGCGCGGAAGTGCGCGATGGCGAAGGGGCTTGGTTAGACTTTGGTCGCGATGGCGTGACTTGGGCCGCCCGATTCTCTCCTGATGGAAATCGCGTGCTGACGGTCGGAGGAAACGACGCCCGATTGTGGGACCTTTCGACTCGCGCTTCGCTGGGTCGATTTAGCCCTCATGGCTCGGTCGCCGGGGCCGATATTTCGCCGGATGGCAAACTGCTCGTGACGGGCAGTTGGGATCAGTCGGTCAAGATTTGGGATATCGAGTCGGGCCAAGCCCTTCGCAAGCTAGAGGGCGTGCATGAAGGCTACATCAACAGTGTCGAGTTTTCGCCCGATGGGGGCACGATTCTCACCGGCAGCGATGACGGCACGGCACAGCTCTGGGAGGTTGCCACAGGCGAGGCTTTGAAGGTGGAGTTTCGTGGCCATGCGTCGCGCATTCGCCAAGCTCGGTTTAGCCCCGACGGAGAGCGAGTCCTTACTGCGGCTCACGACAAGACGGCACGGATTTGGGACGCCCAGACGGGCGAACTTCAACTGACGCTTGAAGGTCATCAATGGGCCGTTTTGTGTGGCCAGTTTTCGAGTGATGGGAAGCGCGCAATTACTGGCAGCGAAGACAACACGGCCATTATTTGGGATGCTACGACTGGCAAGGTTTTGCTAAAGCTTGCCGGCCATACCGACGGAATTGCGGCAGTCGCATTTGCGCCCGACGGGTCTCGTGTGTTGACTGGCAGCGAGGACAACACGGCGAAGCTTTGGGATGCCCACACGGGCAAGGAAATCTTGACCCTGGTCGGCCACGGCAAGGAGCTCACCTCGGTCGGTTTTTCTCCCGACAGCCGTTTTGCGCTAACCAGCGGTCGCGATGGCGCCACGATTCTCTGGCCGACTACCAATTCGGAGTTCGGCAATTCGGAGTTCGGATTGCAGGATGCGGAGTAATCTCGGATTCGCTTTCCTTTCCGCATTCCGAACTCCGCAATCCGCATTCGGTATGTTCCTCAAGATCGGCACAATCGGACCCGATATTGGATACTGATCGGACACTGCGCGCAACGATTGTGCTAGCACCGTTTTTTGAGCCTCTATCCAAGGACGGATCGACGTGGCGAGACCTACGAGAATTGACCGTGCGACCAGTCCAGGCCGAACGCTCGGGCGTCGGCCGATTGTGCTGGCGCGACTTCCTTTTGTCGGCAGTGTCGATGCGAGAGTCGAGAGTCGAGCGTCAAGAGTCGAGAGCCAGGAAGCGGCCCCGCTGGCTACCCTTCTTCCGGCCTCAAGCCTCGAATCGGAATCACTGCAAGAAGAACCGGAAAAGCATTCTCGATCAGGCCGTCGTAGGAAGCGTGTTTCGAAGTCGCGAGAGAGCCGCCCGACCAAAACATTTCCCCCGCAGGGTCAGTCGACGGGACTGTCGGCGACCTTGTTCACGTTGCATTCCCAACTGGCGCCATTTGCTGGTGCGATCGTCGCGCTGGCACTGATAGCTTCTGCCGGCTTGCTGTATTGGATGATGGTCAGTCCGGGCCGGATGCCGACCGATTTTCGTGATGCCGGTCGGGAAGGGTTCGAGGCAAGCACCGCCGGGCTGCCCAAATTTATCCCTCACTTACCGAGCTTCGCTTCTCGAACTGATGCAGCGACAACAACGGGCGTTCCCGAAACCGCGGCCTGGGAGATGCCTAGGTGGGATTCAGGCGAGGGAGAGGCGGAAGAGTTGCCATCGCCTCTTGAAGAAACTTCTGCCACTCAGTTGCAGGAAGAAGAGTTGGTGGTGACGCTCGAAGAGCCCGCCGCCGAGCTGCCGACCCAATCGGTTTCTGTGAACCCACCTGAGCAAACGGCCCGTCCTGTTGGGGGCCCGGCTTTTCCAACGACCAACCGTCCCACGGCTTTGGATTTTGCGAAGCTTGGGGCAGGAGTGAAGACGCAGTAGGAAAAGTTGAGAATCGAGAGACCCGCTTCGCCGAGTGCTGCGTGGCAGCACGGCTGCATTTTTTCTACCGCCTAACACCTACCGCCGAAATTATGAGCCAAATCGACCAAGCTTTTATTCAGGCCTATGCACCCGAGCAGGCGTATGACACGCCGCCGGTGGGGGGCGTCTTGCCGATGGCTGCGGAGCCGATTCCTGCTCCGCATTTTAGGATGCCGACCAATGTCGCCATCGGTACGGCCGCCTATGCCGACACGGCTGTCATGCAGCGCGAGCTGCTGGTTGTTGGTAGCGAGGTGCCAGGCAGTGGAACTCCGTCTGGCGAACGTCGCCCGTTGTCGACATTTGCCGATCCAGGACATGTTGCTTCAGAACGAGAGGCCTCTTTTCAGCCCATGTTCGAGGTCGATGCCTTTCGTTGGCCTGAGAGTGTTTGCAGCCTCTTGCAGTCGCATCAGTCGTTGCTGAATCCGGTGGTTGAACAGTTGGTGACCGCCGGCGAAGCAGGGCGTTCGATGGTCGGCATCGCCGGGCTGCGGCCAGGGGTCGGCTGTTCGACGGTGCTTATGTGCCTTGCCCGGCTGCTGGCCGAGACGGGAAAATCGGTCGCGATGGTCGATGGCAATTTTGCCTCCTGCGCGTTGGCCAAGAGCTTGGGAATCGAATTCGAAATCGGTTGGGAAGACGTGCTCTCGGGAAGAGTTCCGTTGGCCGAGTCGGTGGTGAATTCGATCGACGATCAAATTTCGCTGCTGCCTTTGAGCGGAAGCCATCCTGTGCCAAGTGAATTGTTGGCAGGCATCCAGACTTCGGTGAGCGCCGGGGTGTTGCGATACCACTACGACCTGGTGCTGTTTGATTTGGGCTCGCCTGGGCAGGATCCTCAGTTGGCTGCGGCTCGCAATCTCTTTGAACATTGTCGTATTGATGCCAGTATTCTTGTTGCCGACACTTCGGCGACCGATGCTCGGTCGGGTCAGCAAGTGGATCCCATGATGTCGCTTTTGGGTTCGACTTGTCTTGGTCTGATAGGAAACAGGCGAAAGGAAGCGGTAGCCTAAATCCCATGTATGAAGACTATTGGCAACTCGCTGCAAAACCGTTTGAGTCGACTTTCGACAGTCGGTTCTTCTATCAGGGAGAATCGCAGCAAGCGGCGTTGCACAAATTACGCTATGCGATTGAGAGTCGCCGCTCGGCAATTTTGCTGGCGGGTCCGTCGGGTATTGGCAAGACCTTGCTTGGCCAGGCACTGAGCGATCAGTTGGGAGCGGAGGTAGGCCCGTTCGTTCGAGTCGTTTTCCCGCTGATGTCGAGCCGCGATTTTTTGGTCTACTTGGCCGAAGAACTTGGAGCCCCGCCTTGCGATCCGCCGCAGCTCACTACCGAAGAGAGCTTGCGCCGCTTGGAGTTTTTTCTGGACGAGAACGCTCGGTCCGGAAAGCATGCGGTCGTGGTGGTCGACGAGGCTCATCTTCTCGAAGATAGCGGTTTGCTCGAGACGCTCCGGCTGTTGCTGAATTTCCAGCACCAAGGGCAGCCGGCATTGACCTTGCTTCTGATCGGGCAGTTGCCGCTGCTCTCGGCCATGCATCGTTTTGCCGCCTTGGACGATCGGCTTGACATGAAAATATTGCTCAAGCCGTTTGCCGTTGAAGAAACCTCGAGCTACCTTGAGCATCGGCTCGAAGCGGCCGGTGCGACGCGAAGTCTCTTTTCGCCCGAGGCGGTGCAGATGGTGCATCAACTGTCGCAGGGCATTCCGCGAAAGATCAACCGCCTCTGCGACCTCGCCTTGGTGGTAGGCTGCGCAGCTGGGCAGCATACGATCGAGGCAGCGCAACTACAATCGGTGAGCGACGAGCTCCTCACCGTTTCTGCCGCAGCTGCCTAGCGAGCCGGCTCGTCCCCGAGCCCGGAAAACCGTGGGCGAGGACGCCACGGCTCGCTTGCGCGTTTTTAGAATTGGCCTTTGCGGCGTTCCTTGCTCGGAAGAATTTCTAAACAGGTCGACCACCAGCCTGTGAGAATTGTCTCGATAAACTCTTCGGGCAGTTTTTCTGCGCGCATCTCTGCCGCCAGCGCCTGATGATCGTAGGCAATCGGCACGAATTCTACGTCGAGCTTTGCGCCGTTGTGTTCGAGTAGCGTGTACCAAACGTTGCTGGTGCCATCGTTTTCTGGTCGCCCAAGGACCCCGGTGTTTACCAACCTACGACCTTCGGTGAGCTCGCGTTGCCACTTGATGCCGGTGTGCGTTACGAGCATCAAGTCGGCCTGATACTCGTCGGCCAAGTGCTCCAGGAATTGCGTCGACGTGGTGCTTTCCCAGAGGAACTCGTTCATCTTTCTCGGACTGCCGTGGGAGAGCAGCACCCGCATGGGTCCGAGATTGAAACTGAGCGACTCGGGCAAGGATCGCATCCAAGCTCGATGACCGGCGTCGGTATTTTTTAGCGTGTATTCGTAACTGATTTGGGCGAAGTGATTGTCGCGCGGGTCGGTGTAGCCACATTGGCAATCGTCGCGCTGGTTGCCAATCGAGTTATCGTAATTTCCCTGAATGCAGAGGATGCCGTGGTCGCGCAACAGGTCGAGGCTCCGATTGGGCGACGGGCCAAACCCGCCAAAATCGCCGAGGCAGTAGATCGCATCGACGCCCCGACGCTGGACATCGGCTAACGCCGCGGATAGCGCAAGGTGGTTGCTGTAAATGCCACCAAAACAGGCAATGCGTTTTTTGGAAGTCGACACAAGATTCCGTCAGGGAGGGGAGAAGCCGTTGTATTGTACGAAATTTTTGATTTGCGTTCCGTCAAACAGCTTACACAACGTTTGTTTACTATTTTGTGGGTAGTTTCTTGTGTAGACTAACACTTATGGATTCAAGTCAATTGGTGATATTAGCGGGTCGATTGGCCGCCGCAGAAATCTCGGCTGAGGAATTTTTATGCCTTGCTGCAGAAGCGACCGGGCAAACAAAAATTGCGTCGGTCGACCTCGATCGGGCCAGTCGTTGCGGATTTCCCGAGGTGATTTACGGCTCAGGAAAATCGGTCGACGCGATTGTGCAAATTGCCGAGCAGTTGTTGGGTGCTGGACAGCCCGTTTTGGCTACTCGCATCGAGCCGACGAAGGCAAGTGAAATTGCCAAGCAACTACCCGAGGTAATTTTTAACGAAGTAGCACGTACGCTTCGCATCGAGGCAGGCAAAACGGGTGACCCGGTTGGGCATGTCGCGGTGATTACCGCAGGCACGAGCGACCTGCCGGTGGCCGAGGAAGCTCGCGAAACGCTTGGATGGATGGGTGTTCGAGCAACGATGGTACACGACGTGGGCGTCGCCGGCCCGCACCGGCTGCCGGAACGCTTGGCCGAGTTTGCTGACACCGATGCGATTGTCGTGGTGGCAGGTATGGAAGGGGCGCTGCCAAGTGTAGTGGGCGGCTATGTCGCTTGCCCCGTGTTTGCGGTGCCGACGAGTGTCGGTTACGGCGCCAATCTCGGCGGCCTCGCGGCACTGTTGTCGATGCTCAACAGTTGTGCAAGCAACGTCGCCGTGGTGAACATCGATGCGGGGTTTAAGGCGGGCTATTTGGCGGGATTGGTTACTACGAGAGCGGAAAGTGGAAAGCGGAAAGCGGAAAGCTGATTGTGCGAGGAATTTATGCCGCTTGAAGATGCTACTTCGATACCGTTGGTGAAACTCGCCCCGCGTGCAGCCACGAGTCACAAAGGCGACTACGGCCGAGTGTTAATCATCGGCGGTTCACGCAGGATGGTCGGCGCGCCGGCGCTGGCGGGCATGGCAGCATTGCGCAGCGGGGCCGGTTTGGTGACGTTGGCCGTTCCTCGATCCATTCAATCAACGGTCGCCAGCTACGAACCCAGTTACATGACCCTCGGCTTAGGCGAAGAGGCCGACGACGAGTTGCAAACCAAAGGAAGCGCCGGCATTTATGCCGCAGCAGAGAAAATAACTGCGATCGCACTAGGCCCCGGTTTGGGAATCGCGCCCGCCACATCAAGCCTCGTCCATTCGCTCTACACCACGATAGAGCAGCCAATGATTGTCGACGCCGACGCAATCAATGCGCTCGCCCAGCAACCCGCGTTGCTCGGTTCTCCGGCAGGCCCACGAATTCTCACACCCCATGCGGGCGAGTTTCAACGGTTAAGCGGCGAAGTCTGCGAGAAGGAAACATCAAAACGTGCCGAGCAGGCGGCTGTCGTTTGCCGTCGCGACCCAAGCGGCAGAACGATCGTTGTTCTGAAAGGCCATCAGACGATCGTTTCCGACGGCAAGCAATACGCCGTCAATCAAACCGGCAACCCGGGCATGGCAACCGGCGGAACGGGCGATTGCTTGACGGGAATTATTACGGCGTTAGTGGCTCAAGGTTTGTCGCCATGGGACGCTGCTCGA
>JAADIN010000031.1 GCA_013151315.1 Planctomycetota bacterium
CGCGGCCTGGGATCAAATGCGCGTGGACACGTGTGTCGGCAATGTCTTCCAGGTGGTAATGGACGGTGTGCTTGGCCATTTTCGGCACCCAATCTTGTGGGTCTTCACCGACACAGTAGGCATGGCCAATATCAAAATTGAGGCCCACGACGGGGGAGTCGATACGGTCGACAAACTCGAGGTACTGGTCGAATCGCTCGAGGAGCAGCTCGGGTTCGGGCTCGATGAGTAACTTTTGTTCGAGTTGCTCCGCCAATTCAACACAGGGCATGAGCTCCTCATAAAAAATATCGGAGGCTTGTTGCCAAGTTTGCTCGGGAGCAACGAGCCCTCCCGGCTCGGTCGTAATGTGGGGTGCGCCCAAGTCTTGGGAGAGCTGCAGAGCTCGCTTGGTGTGCTCGCGCCGGATCGCCCGATAGTGCGGATCGGGATCGGTCCAACCTGGGTGCCAATAGGGCTGCCGCGGATCGGCGACCGCGTTCATCATAAACGCATTGATGTTGGAGATCGCCAGCCCATGCTCGTCGAGACACTGGCCTCGCGACGTTCGGGCAGCAGGCCCGCGGGCCAGGCGTGAGGCACGTCGGCCAGGATTTCGATGCCTTGATAGCCTATCTCGGCGATGCGCCGAATAGTTTCCTCGATGGAAAACTGCATGTAGGCGTTAGAGCTAAAAGCCAGTTTCACGTAGGTTTCCAGGGCGTGGGAATGAGGGGAAACGAGAGTTGCCGATTCTAAACCATTCCGACCGCAAGGTTCACCCCGCTGCTAGGACTTTCGGGCGGCTAGGATGGCGATTTCTTGCAGACCTAACTTACCAATCAAAAGGGTTGCCGAGCCGGAGCCTCGCAGTTTGAGCTGCTTGCGCAACTGCTCGGGATCGACCTTGACGCCCCGTTTCTTGATCTCCAAGCGACCGATGCCAAGGCTCTGCAAGTGGTTTTTTAAGGAACCAACGCGGAATGGTAGGTGGTCGATCACCTCGAAGCAAGCAAGCAGAGGATGATCGACACGGTGCTCGCGGGTGAGGTAGGCCGAGCCGGGTGCCAAAGCTGTCAGCTCGTACTCAACCGCAAGCGCACCGGAGAGACCAGCGGCTCGAACGGCCGGATCGACTTCGTAAACGTATTTTTGCAAGCTTGAGGCTCGCGGAGCGACGATGCGAGGATCGCCTTGGAAAGAGTGAGGAACCATGGGCGTCGCACGGTCGAGGGAACCTTTCAAAACGGTTGCCCGACGTTGACCGGCTGCGGTCGCAAGTTGGCCGAACCAAACGATCAATTGCCGACACTCGCGATCGCGCGTAATCCACTCGAGTTCGGCTTCGCATTGCCATCGCTCGGGCACCAAGGCGGCGGGAGCCAGTTTGAGGATTCCCTGGGGGGCCACTTTGAGCCAGCGGTCGACGACTTCGGGGCCCGGGGAGTGCCACTCGACTTGCGTCGAACGGCGGCCATCGGCCCGACGGTCAGGATCGAGGTGCCAAACTTCGTCTGCGCGGGGCGTTTGATCTTCGACGTTGCCAACTTGCATTTCGACGCTTCCGGCACAATCGACTGCGCGAAAATTGGCGCGGGCGAGGCACGCGATCTCGGGCGACCGGTCCCAGCCGACGACCGAGGTGCGCTCGGCGAGTGCCAACAGGTCGCCTCCGATGCCGCTGCAGTAATCGAGGGCACGAATCTTCGGGCGGAGCCGCGCTGCTTTATAACGGGCGATCCCTAGATCGGTGGACTGTTGCAGACCGAGGTCGGTGAAAAACATCCGTTTAGCGAGTGTTCCGAATTTACTGGTCGCACGGCGTCGGAGTGCAATTTGATCAACAATCAGTCGCGATCTTTCCGCGCCGAGCACTTTGCGTAATCGTCCCAAGAGGCGGAGTACCGACTGGTCGGACTCGGCAAACTCGGCCAGCCAAGGTGCCGCCTCGGAGCCCGTCAACCAAGTGTAATCCGCAATTTCGGCCAAAGCTCTTCCGCCTATCATCCAGCAAGTAAAAGGGTCTGTTTCTCTTGGTATCGCCTATCGCATCGGCTGAGCCAGATGCCCGGGACGTCCGGTCCACGATTATCAAGCAATTTACAGGGTTGGTCGAGCGCTTCTCGAACTTCGTGGGCCATTCGAGTCGAAGAGAAAAGGAGAGAGGTAACCAAGAACGTATCCGTTTACGAAAGGGAGAAATTAGCCACAGATAAACACGGATAAACACGGATTTCTTGGACCGGTTCGGAGTTTTTCACTATTTGCATTTTTCTTTCGGCAATCGAATTCTTCTAAGAAATTCTTTTTCATCTGCGTTTATCCGTGTTTATCTGTGGCTTTTCTTTTTCTTCTTTCAGCACGGTGAATGGTTACCCAAGAACTATAACGAAGGTCATCTGCTCATGTTTTCTCGAATCCTCGGAATTCCGGTGTTATTGGGCGCTGCGGTCGGCGTGCCCTATGTCGCGACCAATGGGCCAGACCTTAAGAGCCTTTGGCCCACGCAACAAACAGATAATAGCGGCAAGGAGAGCGGCAATCGAGAAGCTATTTTGCCAGGGGAGCCGGCCCTGGCCTCTACGCTCCCCGGCACTTTAGCCAAGCCAAGAGTCGCGAATGTTACCCTGCACGAAGCTTTTCGGTTTGGCATTACCAGAGAATGGGTCTATCAACGGTGGGAACGCAAGTCGACGGCCTTGTCGAAGCTCGGGCTCTACGGCATCCGCGTCGCCTTGGTAACCGGCACCGAACTCCAAGACGTGGCCGGGTCGCTCACCTATTTCTTTGGTCCGGATGGTCGTTTACAACAGATTTCGTTTCGCGGTCGGACCGGCGACACGACCCAATTGGTTAGGTTGGCAACCAGCCGCTATGGCCTGCAACCCCAGCCGACTGCGATTGCCGGTGAGCAACTTTTTCAGGTCCGTCGTGGCGAGCATGTTTTTAGCGAACTTCGTACACGTCCCAGTTCGGTGCTGAGGAGCGATTCGTTGCACACTAGTTTTCTGGTCAATCTCGAACTACAGCGTTCCGACGTGACAACCCCTTTGCCGAATGCGGAATTCGGATTGCGGAATGCGGATTCTGGAGCGAAAAAAGTTTCGCAGCCCGCGCCCCAAGTTCAGGAACCCGAGGCCGGCGAAGACGCAAGCGAAGAGGAAACGGTGAAGAAGCGTTCTGACCGAGAGGGGTGGAAGGCATTTTTTCCGCGTAGCCGAGTGCCGAACGAGCAAGTGGAGAGCCTGGACAAAAGGGGGCGAATCTGGTGAATTTGAAGTGTGACGCCTTCGCAATCCGCATTCCGCATTCCGCAATCCGACTTCAAAAGCATGTCTGATCGGTTTCAAATCACCCCCTGCCCCGCCGCCCAGCGGCCCGACGCTTTGCGTCTTCTTCACGAGGGCCTAGACGAAGACCAGCAGACGACATTGGTCTACGCGCTGAACGAGACTGCGAAACATCCCGAGGATGCTTTTGAGGGACTTCTTGTGGCCGACGCCTTTCAGGGGGGATGTGGTCAAGGCGTGGTATGGGTGCAACTCGCGCCAGGGAGTACCGCCGTGATATGGCGTCCGGCGATCTCGAGTCCGGCAGCAGTGGCATTGCTCGAGGCGGCGGCCGACTTCCTCGACCTGCAGGAGATTGCCCTTGCACAGGCCCTGGCCAATCCCGAGAGCCCAAGCGAATCGGACTTGCTTTCGGCGGGCGGATTTCAAAAGCTCGCTTGTTTGACTTATCTCACGCTCGACAAAGAATTTTTCCCAAGCTCGCAACCCGTCAGCGAGTTGCAATTTCAGTCCCATGCTTCTGACGACCCGGATCGGCTAGGCAAGCTGCTCCTCCGCACCTACGAGGAGACCCAGGATTGCCCCGAGCTCAATGGAGTCCGCCAGCCGACCGATGTGCTCGAAGGCTACGCGGCCCAAGGAACGTTTTCTGCGGAGCATTGGTTTTTTGTTCGTCTCAAGGACCAGGAGGGGGACCAGGACGTGGGCACGCTTATCCTTACTGAACATGCGGGCAGTGAGAACTGGGAATTGGTCTACATGGGAGTGACGCCCTCGGGACGAGGAAAAGGCCTGGGTTGGCAGATCGTGCAGTTTGCACTCTGGCAGGCTGCTCGTGGAGGGGCTCAGCGGCTTGTGCTTGCGGTCGACGAAGCCAACGAACACGCGCTGGCGGTCTACCGAAAGGCCGGATTTGTGGTCTGGGATAGAAAGACGGTTTTTGTGAGGCTCGGCGGAAAGGTTTTGTGAGGCTCGGCGGAAAGTGGAAAGCGGAAAGCGGAGGACGTAGTCACCTTGTTCTCTGCTTGGCTTCCGGCTCTTCTACCACATGCTGTGGACAGAATGTCATGCCCATACAACAAAATCCATTTCGGCTTCCTGCGCTGGTTTTTCAGGGCAAAGCAAAGCAATCCTTGGAATTCCATTTGCTCGAACTAGTTATCCACGCCCGAAGCGAGTCGCTCTCGTTTTTTTTTCGATCGGTTTGGTTCGTTTAGCACGCTTCATTCCCGGTAACCGAAGAGGCTGCCGCGCGGGACGAGCGACCAGACCAAGTCAAGGCCTTTCATCTGGGTGCTAGCACTCGTAGAATCGCGTTTCGATTGAGTGTTCGGTTGGGCCAGATTGAGTGTTAGCTCTGACCGGCGTTTGTAGTCAGATTCATTGTTCGTAGGGCCCCCAATTTGGGGCAGTTTTGGCAAGAGCGCAGCTTTGACAAAAGCTTCGTGCGATCCGGAAGGTCGCAGCTCCTGCTGGGAAAAATTGGCGTCCTACGATTTCCATAAGCAGCAGTGTCATGGAGGATACGGTCATGGATGATACGGGCCCGCTGTCCGTACTGCGTGAGGTGCTGAGAGAAAATCTCGGTCCGCAGCGCTACGACCTTTGGGTCGGTCCTCACACCACGCTGGAGTGGACCGGATCGGCTTTGAGGGTTGGCTGCGGCACGCCGTTCGAGCTTCAATGGCTCCGCCGTCGCCTGCACGAGACCCTGCTCACCTGCTGTGGCCGGGTTTGGGGAGGCGGTCGTTTTGGGTCTCTTGCGGGCGGAGACGGGGCAAGCGGCGAGCAGGTCGAGATCCAGTATTTTGTGAACGCTGCCCCAGCGGCTCCTACCCCGCAAAAGGAGCCTGCACTGCCAAGAGAGCAGGAGCCACAAAGCGTGGGACTCCTCGTATCAAGCCCTGAAAACTCATGCCTTGAAAAAGATTTAACAGCAGGGCCAAGCGAGACGAAAACTGCCCAATCGAGAACGAGTAAGCCTCGAACTGAAAAACCGGGCAATTCGCAATCCAAGCTCTCTTTTCGCAATTTCGTCGTGGGCAAGAGCAACGAGTTGGCTTTCCGCACCGCCAAGGCGGTTGCTGGGCAGCTTGGGCAGTATGGGCCGCTGTTGCTGTTTGGTCCTGCCGGCGTCGGCAAAACCCATTTGCAGTTTGCAATGCTTCAGCACTTGCGTCGCGGGCCCACTCGGATTCGTTCGTTGCGATTGACATCCGAGCAATTCACGGCCGAATTTTTGGATGCGCTGAATCGTCGCACCTTACCCAGCTTCCGACATAAGTATCGGACGATCGACGTGTTGTTGATCGACGATATCCAATTTATGGAAGGCAAGCGGGCGACTCTCGACGAGCTGCTCTTTACGATCGACACGCTCCACGAACGGGGCCGGCAGGTTATCCTCACCAGCGACCGCAGCCCGGGCGACCTCCATAAGATCAGCGCCGAATTGGTTTCGCGTATTTCGGGCGGATTGGCCATTCCGATCGAACAGCCCGACTACGCGACCCGCTTGGACCTCGTACGGCAGCTCGCTTTGCGACGGCATATTTCGCTCGACGAGGAAACCGTCGCCTTGGTCGCCACGCAAGTGGTCGGCAGCGCTCGGCAACTGAGCGGCGCGATCAACCGACTCTCGGCAACCAGCCTCGCACTTGGCGAGGAAATCGCCCCGGGCATGGCTCGCATCGCGCTGGCCGAGTTTGTCCAGCAAAATGCCCCAGCGGTTCGACTTGCCGATATTCAACGGGCTGTCTGCGAAGTCTTTGGCGTCGAGGCATCGAGTCTCAAGTCGAATCGAAAAACTCGATCGGTTTCTGAACCGCGAATGCTCGCCATGTGGCTAGCCCGAAAGTACACCCGCGCCGCCCTCGGCGAAATCGGCGAATTCTTCGGTCGACGCAGCCACAGCACGGTCATCTCAGCGCAACGCAAGATCGAGGGCCTCGTCAGCAAGGGAGCGGCGATCTCGGTTGCCGACCGCGACTGTCATGTCGAAGAGGTGATCCGAAAGGTCGAGTCGGCCCTTCGGACGGCGTGATTTCCAAGGTTGTTTATTCGCACTGTTTTCACTCGTCCTCTTCCCCGTCGCTTATTTCAAGCTGTCGCATCTTTCGGTAGAGATTCGATCGGTGGAGCCCCAATCGCTTGGCTGCCTTGCTCATGTTGCCGCGTGTCGTGTCGATCATCCGGCGTATGTAGTGTCTTTGAAACTCGCGAGACGCCTCGCCCAGGGTCAAGTCCATGTCCGAACTCGCGATCTCAGAATCTGTTCCGACGTTGATAAACGAGAGGTCGTCGGCTTCGATCGAGTCGCCAGACGTAAGGTACGCCAGACGTTCCATAAGATTGCGCAGCTCGCGAACGTTGCCCGGCCAGGTGTGCCCTAGCAGACGCCGCTTCGCAGCAGCCGAGAGATGAGGAGTCTGGCGACCCATGTTGTGGCAAAACGATTCTAGAAAAAACTCGGCCAGCAACAGAGCATCTTCCCCTCGATCGCGCAATGGCGGCAGTTCGAGGCTGACGACGTTGAGTCGAAAGAAAAGGTCTTCGCGAAATTTTTTGGCTCGAACCATGGTCGTGAGGTCTTGGTTCGTGGCGGCAAGAATGCGCACCTCGGTATGGATCGTCTCGGTCCCGCCGACTCGAACGACCGTCTTGTCTTCTAGCACACGTAGCAGTTTGGCTTGGCCGCTGGGGCTCATGTCGCCAATTTCATCGAGAAAGAGCGTACCGCCGGAGGCCAATTCAAACTTGCCCGCATGTGTCTGATGAGCCCCAGTGAAGGCTCCTTTTTCGTGGCCAAAGAGCTCGCTTTCGAGCAATGTTTCGCTTAGCGCCGCACAGTTGACCGCAATAAAAGGTTGTTCGCGCCGGCGGCTGAGATAATGAATGGAACGGGCGACCACTTCTTTGCCTGTCCCGTTTTCGCCCAAGATAAGAATCGCCAAGTCGGTATCGGCGATGCGACGCGTGGTCGAACGCACCGCTTCGATAGCCGGGCTATTGCCGATCAATTGAATCCCCTCGGCCGCTTCTTCCACGAGCCGTTGATGCTTGGTGACGAGTTCTTCCAACTGTTGCGTGTTCTCAAGGGCCACCGCGGCATGGGCTGCCAGTTCGGTCAAACCTTGCTCGTCTTCATCAGAAAAACGCCCCTCGATTTTGTTGAGGACCTCGAAGGCTCCTAGGCATTTTCCTTGGGGAGAAATCAGCGGTACGCAGAGCAAGGTCTTGGTGTGATATCCTGTTTCTTGGTCGATGGTACGCGCGATCTGATCCTCATCCATGCCACTGCCGACGCGTCGAGGCTCGACCTCTTGAACCACTTGGCCGACGATCCCCGTGTTGTCGGGAATACGCAGCTCCTCGTCTTCAACTCCTAAGGCAGGTCGAGCAACGAGCGTCTTGTTCGGCTTGTCCCAGAGGAAAATACTGGCCCGATCGGCGGCAAGCAGCTCGGTGGCTGCTTCTGCCATGGCCTGGAGCAAAGCTTCGGTGCAATTGGTTTGCCCCCAAGCATGCGTGATTTCTAAGATTTTTTCTAAACGACGGATGCGGCGAACACGGCGTTGCTGCTTGAGCACCGACTGAAACGCATCGGCGAGCGCTGATCGGAAACGCTCCAAAGCTTCGTCGTCCAGTTTCGACTGAACCAGCAAGGCGTGGTTTGTCACCAAGGGCATTGCCGCCCAACCTTGCTCGCGCATCAAGGTTTCTTTGTCCAGCGCCTCAGCAGCCAAGGGGGTGGGGACATGTTTTGAGGGGACTCCTTCGCAGGCGAGCACGCTCCAGTCGGGCGGCGCGGAGTGAACAACGGCTACCCCTTCGCAGGGGAGAGCTGCCTGAGCCTCGGGCAGCACAGCATCGAGCAATGGCTGCAGGTGGTCGCATTCACTAGCTCTAGCGAGCAGAAACTGCATGAATCCGTGCCAAACGGTGGTTTTAGCCATGAAAATGAACTCGCTTAAATGACATCATT
>JAADIN010000139.1 GCA_013151315.1 Planctomycetota bacterium
AAATTCCTTAGAACCATGCCTGAAACATCAAGCTTTTGCCTACAATCCTGGTGGCAGTTATTGCGTATTGGCAACGTATTTACTGCCATCACCAATATCCTCGCTGGGTTTCTGCTTGTGCAACGAGAATGGCAGCCGTTGGGCCCGCTGTTTCTGCTGATCGGCACTTCGTCATTACTCTATGCGGCAGGCATGGTTCTTAACGATGCGTTCGATGCCGAGCTTGACGCAAAAGAGCGACCCGAACGGCCGATCCCCTCGGGACGAATTTCGCGTCGGGCCGCGTTTCAAGTCGGTTTCATGCTGCTCATTTTGGGTATCGCCCTCGCTTGCTTAGTCTCTTGGCAATTGCAAAGTCGCACCTCAGCGACGGTCGGCATTCTGCTGGCAGTGGCAATCGTTGCCTACAATGCCAAACTAAAGCAGACCGAGTTCGGTCCTTCGGCAATGGGAATATGCCGTTACCTCAACGTGCTGTTGGGGGCCAGTATCGCTGCGGACTTGTGGACCGTGCCGACTGCTTGGATTTACGCGGCCGCAGTCGGCATGTATACCCTTGGGCTTACGCTCTTCGCACGCTCAGAAAACGAACCGAGCAAAACCCAAGGACAAGCGGTGGGCCGGTTCGTCACACTCGGCTCGATGGCCCTCGTTGGGTTGCTACCGGTGGCGATTTCTTCTTTCCAAGAAGCCCCATTCCCGGCGGTCTGGTATGGCTGTCTGCTATTGGTGTGCCTTCTCCTACTCGGTTCTCACCAGGAAACCCAACGCCAGCCAAGTCCGGTCGCATTCCGACGCCACGTCTCCAAGCTCCTTCTAGGATTTATTGTCATGGACGCTTTGGCCTGTACCGCTGCCATGGGTTGGCCGGCAGGGCTGATTGTCCTTACACTGGTGGTGCCTCCATGGATTATCTCTCGCTGGGCCCCCATGACCTAACGCAGGCGAAGCCAGGGGGTTGCAACCCCCTGGCTTTGCCCCAAAAAGCAAATTATGCGAATCGGCTACAATACCAACGGCCTTGCCCACCATCGCCTGCCCGACGCGATTCGATTGCTCGCATCGCTCGGCTACCGAAGCGTGGCCATCTCGATCGATCATGCCGCGCTGAATCCTTACCAGGAAAATTTTGAACGACAACTCGACGAAACACGTCGCTTGTTGGATGAACTAAACATGGCGTCGGTTATCGAAACGGGCGCACGTTTCTTGCTCGATCCGCTGCACAAACACCAACCCACGCTGGTCTCTCCCAAGTCGGCCGGTCGACCCCGCCGAGTCGAATTCTTGCGCTACGCCGTCGATATTGCGTCGGCCTTGGGCAGCGACTGCGTTTCGCTTTGGTCGGGCGTCTTGCCGACGGGCGATTCGCAGCAGGACGGTTTCCGACGCCTCGTCGAAGGTTTGCAAATTGTCCTGGAGTATGCCGACCGGCAAAACGTCACGCTCGGTTTCGAACCGGAGCCGGGCATGTTGATCAACACGATGGCAAGCTTTGCCGAGTTGGTCGAGCAAATCGACTCGCCTCGCCTCGGACTCACTCTTGATATCGGTCATTTGCACTGCCAGGGCGAGACGCCCCTCGAAGATTATATCCGCCGCTGGAAGGACAAACTAGTGAATGTTCACATCGAAGACATGCGAGCCGGCGTTCACGAGCACCTCATGTTTGGCGAGGGCGAGATCGATTTTTCGCCGGTGATCGCGGCGCTAGCCGAGATCGATTACCAAGGCGGACTGCACGTCGAGCTAAGCCGTCATAGCCACCTGGGCCCCTCCGCAGCGAAGCAGGCGTATGCGTTTTTGAAATCGCAAACGGAAGGGGTGTTTGATAAATCTTAAAGGG
The DNA here is from genome assembly GCA_013151315.1 of Planctomycetota bacterium. Taxonomy (GTDB): domain Bacteria; phylum Planctomycetota; class Planctomycetia; order Pirellulales; family Lacipirellulaceae; genus Bythopirellula. The sequence continues at coordinate 1,847 of JAADIN010000139.1, forward strand.
AACCACGAAATACACGAAATACACGAAAAAATCTCCGATTCAGTTGACGATCCGTTCCCATTCGACTTGAGGATGGTGGCCAAAATTGACGAGCAGTCCTAACTTGTAGCCTGTTGCTTTGAGATAGTTGTGAACTTGGGCCCGATGGATATCGTCCAGCTTGGTGACTGCTTTGATCTCCAGCACAATTTTTTCGTGGCAAATAAAATCGGGAACATATTTTTGCGACAGGCGGTCGCCTTTGTAAGATAAACGCAACCCCACTTGGCTTTGAAATGGTATGCCTTGCAATCCAAATTCTAGGCACAGGCATTCCTGATAAACCGCTTCCAAGAAGCCGCAACCCATTTCTTTATAGACCTCAAAACAAGCTCCCATAATGCCGTAACTTTCTTCTTTATAAACAATGTCCATATCATTTTCCTTTTCGTGATTTTCGTGTATTTCGTGGTTCCAAAAAATACCCCGTAACCTCAAATTCTATCATCTTCCTTACGAAAAAAATAAAGTCATGCCTGAATATGTTGTCTTACTTTCGGTACCCGGTTTGCGGGAGCAGGACCTAAAGCAGATGCCTCGCTTACGGGCACTTGTCTTGGGCGGCGACAGTGCGGAACTGGTGCCGAGTTTTCCGGCCGTGACTTGTCCCGTGCAGGCCAACATGACGACTGGTGAGACGCCCCACGCGCACGGCGTCGTTGCGAACGGGTTTTATTCGCGTAAGAATCACGAAGTCAAAATGTGGACCTCGACCAACGAATGCATCCAGCGACCCCAGTTGTGGGACCTTATGCACAAGCATAATCCGTCACTCACGGCTGCAGTTTGGTTTCCGCTGCATAGCAAAGAGTGTGGTGCCGACTATGTTTGCACGCCTGCGCCGATCCATAACGCCGACGGGACCGAATCGATGTGGTGCTACACGCGGCCCGAGAATCTCTATGATGATTTGCTTGCCGAGCTGGGGCAATTTCCGTTGCAACACTTTTGGGGACCGATGGCCAACCTGAAATCGACGGCCTGGATCGTCGCCTCCGCAATTTGGGCGGCGCGGCGATATCGCCCCAATCTCTTTTACGTCTATTTGCCACACCTCGACTACGCGGCGCAGAAAAACGGACCCGATAGCGAAACGGCGATGCAGGCACTTGCCGATCTCGACGCAGAGATCGGAAAACTGATTGACGGGTTTGCCGATGCCTATGGCGCGGATCGCCCGTTGTGGCTAGTCGCGAGCGAATACGCCATCGTGCCGGTCGACCACGTGAGCTATCCCAATCGCGCGCTGCGTGCGGCGGGGCTTCTCTCGGTGAAAAAGGAAGACCACGAGAAGGGCAACGGCGAGCTTCTCGATTTCGAGGCGAGTCGGGCCTGGGCGATGGTTGACCATCAGTTGGCCCATGTCTTCGTACGCGACTCCGATCCGGCTACGATTCGGCAAGCCAAGCAGCTCCTTGCCAAGCAGCCTGGGGTGGCTGAAGTACTGACCCAAGACGAGCTTGGCCCCTACGATTTGGCCCACACGCTGGCGGGCGACTTGATCGTGATCTCCCAGCCCAACAGTTGGCAGGCTTATTATTGGTGGCTCGACGAGGCCGACGCTCCCGCCTTTGCCCACCAGGTCGATATCCATCGCAAGCCGGGATACGATCCGGTCGAGCTCTTTTGGGATCCCGCAAAGCCGGGCGTGCCCCTGGATCCAAGTCTCGTAAAAGGATCGCACGGGGCACCGGCCAAAGACCCGACTCAGCGCGGGGTACTGCTCTCGTCCGAGCGCGGGGTCTTCGTCGAGCGACCGCTAGCAGACACCGATGTGGCAGACATTGTGCTTCGCCAGTTCGGCATTTGAAATTCGGTGTCTGGTCGGCAAGCCGGTCCGGCTAGGTAAGCTGCGCTTGGCTGGGTGCCGAGGGCGAGATACGACCGCCGACAAGGTCGATACTTTTGCTATGCGACCGCAATGTTGGTTTTGCGAGTCTCTTTCTGCACACCCCCGCGAACGAAAACTTGCCATGAATCACTCGCTTACCTGCTTTGCAAGTTGTCTGATTGCCCTCCTCGCTTTGCAAACGGCTGAAGCGGCTCCGCGAGGGAGCGTCGTTCCTGGTACGGGGACGTGGATCGAGTACGTGGGTGATGATTTCGAAAACACCGAATGGGGATTCATCAACAATTTTCCTAAGAGTTCGCGCGAGCAAGACGAACGCTTGCGTTCGCCGACAGGCCGTTCGACGAACGGACGCTGGATCGAAGGGCCTGAGCGAGGGCAACCCGACTTCATGAAGGTAGTACCAACTCCTGCTGGGGGACTCGCTGGAAGTAACTATGCCCTGAAAGTCCGTACTCTCAACTCGGGTATCCCCGGCTACCGGTCGTTTGATGTGCAGCAAGACGATCTCATTTCGAATACGATCTCGCGGATTGGAATGTCGATCCCGGTCTCCGATATTCCCAGCGTCGTGGCGCGGGTTTATTTGCCGCCAGCCGACGAGTGGGAAAATCGATCGGGCCCCCATTTTGGGTTTCGCATTAGCGCCTCGGCAACCGTGACCAAAAGTGGTTCAAGTGGCTTCTTTGGCTCGCGTAGCTCGACCGAAGTCGAGCCCTATTGGCCAGGCATTTGGATCAATTTTCGTAGCAAGACCAGTCGCCGAGTCGAAGAAGACTCCGCGTTCCTCACCATTCGTGGCAATCGCAACGGCCAAGATGTTCGAATGAAAGAAATCTCGGTCGACGAATTTGGTTGGTGGACTTTGGGGATGTCAGTGACCCCCAACGGCATGGTGCATTACTACGCGAAACAGGGTGTCGAAGATCTGACCGCGGCAGACCACATCACTTCTCAGTTCCCGTATAGCTACAGTGCCCAGCGTTTCCGCACCTTCTTTTTCAACTCGTGCAACAAGAACGACGGCAAGACGTGGTCGACGCCTTTTGTAATCGACGATCCGCGACTCTATCTAGTGAACCCGACCCGTGTCGCGGCAAACGTCAAACGCAACATGCAGCGCGAAGCACGACGCCAGGCGAAGCGAAGGAAGTAGGCTTTTGGGCTGGGCTGTAGACTTCTGGTCTTTTGCAGAAGCTTTGTTGGTTCTAATACTACCGTTGCATTCTTGCCGCTGGGAGCAAAGCGAGCTCATTCGCAACGCCCCAGAAAGCGATCGTCGCGATGGCTGGCACGGTTGCTGGCGAGAAGGACCGCCAGCCGGTCGTTGTGCAACCCGACCAAGAAGCCCATAATGCCTATCGCCGAGTCTACGCAGCTTATCGCAAGCTCGGCGATTTTCTAGCTACGTAGTCCCACCGTCCCGGTGGGAAAGAATTCCCTTGAATTCATCCATGCCCCCAAAAGCCAAGGGGTTGCAATCCCTTGGCGTTGAGTATTCACCCAAGAAACCACATGACTTCCTACGCCCTCCCCCAAGTAAAAAAACCTGCCAAGCCGAAGAAAAAAACCGTCACGCTCCTCGCCAGCGGCGATCTTCGCCTTTCGGCCAACCAAGCCTGCTGGCAAGCTCAAAAAGACTTGGAAGCTGCGCTCACCAAGGCAATCGAACTCGAAGGCTACACCGTCGTTCGTGGGCATGAGTACGACACGAACAAAAAACATGGCTTTATTAGTTCGCAGAGGCAGGGCATGGACGTGTTTGCCCAAATCCACCCCGAGGCACCCATCGTTGTCGCCGAAGCGGTTTGGCAGTATTCGCACCATGTGCTGAGCGGACTGATTTCGCATCGCGGCCCGATCCTTACCGTCGCCAACTGGTCGGGTCGGTGGCCCGGCTTGGTGGGCATGTTGAATCTCAATGGCTCGCTGACCAAGGCCGACGTAAAGTATTCCACGCTTTGGAGCGAAGATTTTTCTGACGCGAAATTCTGCAAGGGACTAAAAAAGTGGCTCGAAACAGGAAAATGCTCTCATCCGACGCGCCATGTCACACGTTGGAAAAACATAAAACCTCCGGTGAAAGAGCGTAAACTTGGGCAAGCCCTGGCCTCGCAGCTCCAGACCGAAAAAGCGATCATGGGCGTCTTCGACGAAGGCTGCATGGGGATGTTCAACGCGATCATTCCCGACCATCTACTCAACCCGACCGGTGTCTACAAAGAGCGGCTCAGCCAGTCGACCCTCTACTACGAAGCAACCCAAACTGGCGATCAGGAAGCTCAAGCGGTGCGCGACTGGATGGAAAAGCGAGGCATGACTTTTCATACCGGCCCCAAACACCGCGAGCATCTGACCGACAAGCAGATCCTAGTCCAATGTAAAATGTATATCGCCGCGGTTCGGATTGCCGACGATTTCCGCTGCGACTGCATCGGCATCCAATACCAGCAAGGGCTCAAAGACATGATGCCCGCCAGCGATTTGGTCGAAGGGACGCTCAACAACGAAGATCGCCCGCCGGTCAAAAGCCGCGACGGAAAACGAGTTCTCTACAAAAACGAGGCGATTCCTCACTTCAACGAAGTCGACGAGTGTGCCGGGCTCGATGCGTTGATGACCGCCCGTGTGCATAAGGCGATGGGCCAGCCGGTCGAAAACACGCTGCACAACATTCGTTGGGGCGATATTGACCGATCGGGCACCGTCGACGACTACGTCTGGGTATTTCTCATCAGCGGCTCGGCCCCGCCGGCCCACTTTGGTGGTTGGAAAAACGCCGACGGCCATCGGCAGCCCGCGATGTATTTTCCGAACGGCGGCAGCACCCTCCGAGGAATTTCCAAGCCGGGGGAAATCGTTTGGTCTCGGATTTTCATCGAAAGCGGCAAACTAAAAATGGACCTGGGTCGTGCCGCAGTTGTCGAGCTTCCCCAAGAGGAGACCGAGCGCCGCTGGAAGGAAACCACCGTCGAGTGGCCGATCATGCACGCGGTGACCTACGGCATGTCGCGTGATCAGTTGATGGCTCGCCACAAATCGAACCATATCCAGGTGGCCTATGCTGAGAGCACTGCTGACGCCGATCGGGCCATGATGGCCAAAGCTGCGATGGCCGAAGCGATGGGCATGGAAGTCGCCCTCTGCGGCACACGAAAGAACGGAAAACCGTGGTAAGCTAGTGCAACTTTCGAAGTGACAACCCCGCACTAGGCCGAGGGATTGCAATCCCTCGGCTTTCAAAGCGTCCTAGTCGAGCCGCTTAATCTCGATATTCCGAAACTCTACCGGATCGTTATGGCCAGCAAATCCGAAGTGTCCAGAAGTCCGGTTTCTTCCCGGGTGTTCGGTATCCTTCATTGTTTCGGTCACCTTGCTCACGTCGGCATCGAGAATCACTGCGCCGTTGAGTTCCACTCGAATCGTCGAGCCGCGTACCGTCACTTCCTGAAAGTTCCACTCTCCAGTGGGCCGGAGATAGCCTCGTGCCGCCGGCACTATGCCGTAGATTGAGCCGTGGTATTGCCGATCATCGAGCTCTGCATACTTGGCATGCTCTGAGTCGAGTACTTGTAGCTCGCACATCCCTTCGTACGCACAATTGCCTTCTCCCGGATAACGGATGGCCAACCCATTATTGCCGCCGGGGGAAAGCTTGAATTCTAGCCGAACGACAAAGTCGCCATACTCCTGGTCGGTGAAAAGAGTTCCCCCGTGCCCCGGCTTGCAGAGGATCGCTCCGTTTTTTACCTCGTAATTTTCGACGCTGCCGCTCCAACCTTCCAGGTCTTCGCCATTAAAAACCGACTCAAACCCTTCGGCATTCTTGCTCGCAAGATAACGGTTAGCCTCCTCGGCAGGAATTTCTCGAACCGCGATATTTCGCCAACGAATTTCACCACCATGCGTCTGCAACTGGATTGGCCCCGTGCGTGGCAACGGCTTGGTGCGATCCCAATAGTTTTCCATTGTCGCATGATCGACGACTAGCTTGTCGTTGAATGTTACCGTCGTCCGGCCGCCCACTTGAACGACGTGAAATCGGTTCCACTCGCCAAACGGCTTGTCGGCTAGCA
>JAADIN010000252.1 GCA_013151315.1 Planctomycetota bacterium
GCAGAAAAATAAATGCTCTCGACGGGGTTGGTTTCTTCGGCGCCAGCCGTGCGAGATTTTCGTTGAGCCTGCCGTTCAAATTTTTGGAATTCGAGTTGATGGCGATATCGCTCGATTTCTTCTGCGCGAGGATCCTCTGGAAATCGCTCGAAGAAATCATTCAATTCGCCGGCGATGACACGTAAATTTTCGGTGCCCCGCTCGTCGACTTCGGCGATGATTTTTTTATAGAGCTTCTCGGCCGTAGGGGGTTGCATAAGTTGCCAACCGCCCCAGATCAAAATTCCCAAAGCGGCAGCCATGGCAACCCGTTGTGCTGCGACCCCAACTCGGCTGCCACGGGCCTGTTCGCGTTGGCGACATACTTCTTCGTCGAGGGTCGTAAATCGTCGCTTCGGTTCTGGCTTCGGCGCGCTAGCCGACTTGGTTTGGCTCGAACTAGGTTTGGTAGGTTCGGCCAGGGTAGGGGCATCGAATAATTCCTGCATCGCCTCGTCGGTTTCGCCACCACTAGGAAACCCCTCATTAGAAAACAATGGCGGCCTGTTTTGCGATTGGGTCGCATCTTGGTCAAAGTCGGCAGTGGCAGAAGAGGAAACATTGGTAGAGCTACTGCCAATTTTTGTGTCGACAGCTCCTTGTCCCTCTTCTTTCGGTTCCTTTTTGGGTGGCTGCGAGAGGGCTTGTTTCATCGCCTTCATGTGGCGGCCCAATACGAGCACATTAGGAAACCTGTCCGCAGGCTCTTTGGCAAGCAGTTGGGAAATTAGCCGATCGAGTTGGTCCGGCGTATCGGGAGCATAGCGTCTGACCGGTTCTGGCTCGGCGAAGCGTTGCATCTGCAACATCTCGGGCATGGTTTTCGCCCGGAACGGAGGCCGGCCCGCCAAGAGGGCGTAAAGCACCCCGCCTAGGCTATATTGATCGCACTTTTCGCTGACGACGCGTCCGTCGGCTTGCTCGGGAGACATGTAGTCGGCCGTGCCCAGCACTCCGCCGGCAAGGGTGAGTTGCGTACCGCCAAAGAGGCGCGCGATGCCGAAATCCGCGATTTTGATCTGCCCGTCGGGGGTCAGCAGCAGGTTGGCCGGCTTGATATCTCGATGCACCACGCCATGGTCATGGGCATGTTTCAGGGCACGGCAAATCTGAATGCCAAACTCGACGGTCTCTCGCCAGTCAAAGTGACGCCTAGCAGCGAGCTCTTCTTCCAGGCTTGCACCTTCAACCAGTTCCATCGAATAGAAGAGAATCCCGTCTTGTTCGCCGTAACCGTAGAGCCGAACAATGCATTCGTGCCGTAACTTTTTAAGGGATTCGATCTCGGCTTCAAAACGTTCACGAAAGCCCTCCGCCGATGCTAGCTGTGGATGGAGTGCTTTCACCGCGACGCGCATGCCCTGCTGGTCGCCAGGAGATTCGTCCGTGGCCTCGTAGACCGCTCCCATGCCGCCTTTGCCGATTTGTTTGTCGATCCGATAAGGTCCGAGTTTTTCGATTTGCATCTTTTGCCTCAGATTTTTCCTCGGAGCTTCCGTTTTGCCGGTCTCAAGTCCATCTTACCAAGGTTGCTAGCAGACAGGAACAGTTCGGTCAGACCTTGAGCCCCTCGGCTAGATTGCCTATAAGTTGCCCCCTGTTTTCCCAGGTGTCTTCGAGGATATTGCCATGTTTCGGTTTTTTCTGTCGGTTCTGTTGGGAACCCTCTCGCTCGAGGCGGGGCAAGCACGCGAGCCGCAGTTTCCTTACGTGGCTTATGTGATCGAAGCCGAAGCCTATGTTCGCAGCGGGCCCGGGCAAAAATACTATCCGACCCAACAACTGGCCCAAGGGTTTGCTGTCGAAGTCTATCGACACGATGGCGAGGGGCGGTCCGACCCCCCGAGGGAAGTTTTAGCTGGGTCCCTGCCCATCAAGTTCGTGTCGCAAGTCAGATGGTCGGCGAGGTGGCAGCCGAGGGAGTGGTGACCCGCATCGGGAGCACGCTTTCGCCTGCACGCAGTACAGTGCAAGTGCTTCTGCCAAAGGGTGAACGGGTCGAGCTCTTGGCCGCGCAGCCGACCGACAACCCTGCTTGGTTGCGAGTCGCTGCCCCGGCAGGCGAGTTTCGCTGGGTAGCGGCCAAGCATCTCTCGCTGCAGCCGCCGATGGAGGCTGCTCCACCAGCACGCCCTTTGGCTGATGGAGTACCCCATAACAGGGAACCACTGACGACCAATTTTCACCATCTCCAAGATTCCCGCGCTGGGCAGCAAGGCGCAAATTCCTTCCAACCCCCAGTGAGAAATTTTAGTCGTACGGCTACAGCCGTCAGCGACCCCAATGCAATCGATATCGTAACCGGCTCGCCTGCGGAAATGCAGTTGGCCCAATTTCAGCCGCAAGCCGAGGGTTTGGTTTCCCCGGCACTGATGGCAGCGACCGCACCAGGGGCTCCCGGCTCGTCTCCCCCACGAATTCGGTTTCGTGGTTTGTCGGCATCCGAGAGTTCGACCGTTCAGCGCCTCGAAGAGTTGCAACTACGACTATCGCAAACCGTGGTTCAGCCGCCCGAGGCGTGGCGTTTCGAGCAACTTCAAGCCGAAGCGAACCGCTTGCAACAGAATCTCCTCGCGTTCGTTCCCAGTTGCGAGACCTCTTGGATCGCATCGCCCGATTCCAACGAGTTCGTCAAGGCTACGAAGGGGAAGCAATCGCCAGTAGCAGTTCTCAGATCAACTCGCTGTTTGACGCTGAAGAAACAACGCCACCAGAAATAACGTCACCAGAAAGCGCGCCATCAGAAAGCAAGGGCCTGACAGGTTTGTCAGCCAAAGTCCGCGAGTTGGCGAAGACCGATTTGACCGCCGATCGGCCGTTGTACGACGCAGTCGGGCTGCTGAAGCCAGTCGCTTCGAAACGAGCGAATGCGCCCCAATATGCGCTGGTCGACGACAAGGGCGAAGTGGTTTCCTTTGTCACGCCCACGCCCGACCTGAATCTCAAGCCATACTTAGGCCGGCGGATTGGCGTCCATGGCAAGCGAGGCTTCATGTCTGAGTACCGACGGGCCCACGTGACCGCCGAGCGGGTTTCGCCAATCGCCGAACGGGTTCGACGATAGGAGGTAACGAGAGACTGTCGTGGCCGACGGCGCTAACAAAATCCAACTGCACCAAATCGCGCTCGTTAGCGCCGTCGGCTACGACGGTCTGCCCTCAGCGCACCTGGCGCATAATTTGTGAGGCCAGTTCTGAGACGCGGGTATCTTGATCGGCAACGGCCATTTCGCGTGCGAGGCGAAACAACTGCGGGTCGTTGGTTGTGGCCAACGCAGTGAGAGCACGCAGCCTGACCTCGGCGGCGACGTCTTGAAGAAGCCAACGTAACCATCGGCGTGCGTTTCCTGCCGGGAGTGCCGACACGGCTTCGACCAATTGGTTTCGATCTTCCATGTGCGGCGAGGAAAACAGCTCGGCAAGCGCCCATTCGGCTTCGACGAAGCCCCGCTGGCGAAGGACGACGCGAATCGATCCGGCACCGTAGTGGCCTGCCTTCGGAAGCTGGGTGATGAGAACCCTCGACGGCACTTTTCGCAGGGCTTTCTGGCGTCGCTCCATTTCCAGCGGCGTCGGAACCTCCACCACTTCGTTAGCCAATTTTTTGAGTGGAGTGGACCTAAGTGCCACGCTGTCGATTGGCCTTAGGGAAGATTTCTGCGCGTTGGATTTTGTGTTCCACTTTGGCGACCACTGGGAAAATTTGGAATCTGGTATTTCTGAAATCGCGGGTTCAGGGATGTTTTTCGGAGTGTCGACAATTTGGATATCCCCCTTCGGAGAAAATATCTCGCGAGCACTTTCGCTCGGTACCGCAAGAAGGTCGATTCGAACCTCGGGAACTTGGAGTCGGCTCGCAGTCGCAGGCCATGGCTGTTGGGTCGTCTCGGGGAGGCTCCGCAGTCGCGGGCCTTGGGGCGGGATGGCCGCCAAGATTTGATTGCACTCGCCGAGTAGTTCCATCGCATCGTCGGTGCTAAGCGATTCGGTAAGGTCCACCATGCGAATTGCTAAACTCGTGGCCCAACGCTTCCCAGAGGCGTCAAAACGATCCGCTTGGCTAACCAAAGCAGAGGCGAGCGCTGTCATGGGAGTTGCGAGGTCAAAGTGACGGTCGACTGCTGCTCGAGTTTGCCAAGTGGCAAATTCTTCGTCAAGGGTTTGCCTCGCCTGACGAGCTACGCTGGTGCGTTGAGAACTAGCCAAAATCACCAGCGGGGTAAGGGCAGGTGTGCCCAGGTCGGCTAGCCGTCGGGCGGGTTCGCTTCCCGCGTCGTGCCTTCCCTTTTCGATGTTCTGCGCTATTTGGCTTGCCAGTTGCCGATGATTCCATTGCGCAATCGTCGGCAACCATTGCCAAGCAGCCGAGGAAAGAACGGCGACCATCGCGACGAGAGTCAGCAGTTGTTTTTTGCCGGGACCAAATCTCATGAGGATTTATCTACACCTTTCAGGGGACCGGTGGCAAAGCCGAGGGGTTGCAACCCCTCGGCTTTCCGGCACGTTTTCTAAGTGGGCACGGGATTGTCTTGAAAGCCTCGCCAACGCACAAGACCGTCATCACGACTCAGAACGTGCTAGCACTCGGCAATTTTCTTCCCTCAGGAAAATTCTACGGCTGGGCCCGGTTTGAGCCGAAATAGTTCTGTAACCCGCAAAGTTTCTCAAGCGCAGCGGGCATTACCCGGGGGGGATGTATGTATCGATGCGAGTCGAGTGCTGAGCCTGAAATAGGGCGAAAGCGATATGCCGTTTGCCCTTTCTTTAGGTTATCGGCCTTCATGCTAGCGGCATGGTCTGTCTTGTTTTTTGGAGCAAGCTCTGCCTCGGCCACAGAAACCCTAGAAGCGACGACCTCTCGTATCGCGCGCCGAGATGCCATCAACAGCATTTCACCCAGCAAGATCGATTCCCGCTATCGACGAGCGGTGCAACAAGTACTCAGTGATAGCAGTCTCTATCGCCGGCTGCCAACCCAGATGGTCGACTGCGATCCGAAACTGTTTACTTTTCTCGCGCAAAATCCAGAAACCTTGGTCGAGATATGGCGAAAACTGGGCATCACCCACATCGACTTGCAGCGGCAAAGCGAAAACTCGTTTCAGCTTACCGACAACTCGGGTACCTCGGGCAAGCTCGTGATTGTCGAACAAGATTGCGACGATCGGGCGCAGAATCGTATCCTCCTGTTTGCCGAAGGAGCATACGAGGGCAAACCTTTCCATCGCCCCGTCAAGGCGCAGTGTGTTCTGCTTTTGCGTAGCGGCTCGATGAAGGAGACCAATGGCCGCGACTTTGTAGCGGTGCGGTTAGATTCCTTTATCCGCATTGACCGGTCGAGCATCGAACTGCTCGCCAAAGTCGTCCATCCTTTGGTAGGCAAAACGGCCGACCGCAATTTTGCGGATACCGTGCAATTTATCAGCAGTTTTTCCCGCGCCGCCGAGACGCGCCCCGCGACCATCGAGCGGCTCGTCTCCAATCTGCCCCGTGTCTCGCAAGAATCTCAGAACCAGCTGATCCAAATCGCTTACCAGTGTGGAACCGCCGGAACGAGCAAACAAAAAATTAGCCACAGATGAACACAGATAAACACGGATTTTCTTGATCTGTTTAGGTTTTTTCCACTATCTCTCTTAATTTCTCTTTTGACAATCGAAGTTCATCTAGGTTTTTTTCATCTGTGTCTATCCGTGTTTATCTGTGGCTTTTCCTTTTTTGGGTGAATTTTAGCAGCAGTCAATTTGCCGAAAAGTGGCTCTTCACAAGATCCGAGAGCCCCTTGAGGTCGAGCTTGCCGGTGCCCAGCAGCGGGATCGATTCGACCTGAATATAGCCATCTCGGCCCGGAATCCACAGGTTGGGCATCCCCTGCTGAGAGAGATGGTCGCAAATTTCTTGGGGCGTGTGGTCGAGCTTGGTATACAAGACCACCAGTCGCTCGCCTTTCTTTTCGTCGGGCACCGCCGAGACGACGGCTCGTACCTCTTCGTCCTCTTCCGTTTGAACGAAAGCTTGAATGGCTTCTTCGACGTTGATATGCGGCACCATCTCGCCGCCGATTTTGGAAAACCGACTCAAGCGGCCCGTGATCCGGATAAACCCTTCTCGATCGATCTTGGCCATGTCGCCGGTGACATACCAACCCTCGCGGATGACCTCGGCGGTTTTTTCAGGTTCATCAAGATAACCCTGCATCACGTTGGGGCCTTTGATGAGTAACATGCCTTCGGCGCCCTGGGGCAAGTCTTCAAGGCTTTCAGGGTCGACCGTCTTGGCTGAGACGCCAGGAATGGGCCGACCGACGGTGCCTTCTTTGCTGTCGTTTTGGTCTGCCTGCGAACGGCTAGGAGGCACGTTGACTGCGGCCAGGGGCGAAAGCTCGGTCGTGCCGTAGCCTTCGATCGGGCGAACGCCAAACTTCTTTTCAAAAGCTTCGCTCAACTCGGGAGGCAGCTTTTCGGCTCCTGCGACGACGAGATCCAGCGTCTTGAATTCCTCGGCCTCACACCGACGTAGGTAGAGACGCAAGAACGTAGGAGTCGCCAACATGACCGTTGCGCCCCATTTGCCCACGAGTTTGCCAATTTGTCGAGCCTCGCGTGGATTGGTGTGGTAGACGCAACTCACGTCCAATCCCAAAACAGTCCAGAGCGTGACCGTGTAGCCGAAGGAGTGGAAGAAGGGCAAAATTCCGACCAGCGTATCGTCGGGAGTTAATTGGACAACCTGATTGATCGCTTCGACGTTCGAGCCCACATTGTGGTTTGTCAGTACGACGCCCTTGGGGATGCCCGTCGAGCCCGACGTAAAAATGACCGTCAGCGCGTCGTCGCCGGTCATTTTGTGAATGCCCAAGATGCGTTCAAGAAGGGGCATCGGCGTGAGAAACGTCATCACGGCGGCGGCCAGCTTGTCGACGATCGTCAGCTTTTCACGCAAGTCGTCTAGCAACACCACTTCGGCATCCATGTCGAAGTCAAATTTCTCGAGCACCTTGCGCGTGGTCAGCACATGCTTGATGCCCGCCTTGCGGATGCAGGCGTTGAGCACGTCGTTCGTGACGGTGTAGTTCAGGTTTACCGATATGCGTCCCGCCATCGTGACGGCCGTGTTGACGACGACCGCACCAGCGGTCGGAGGGATGAGAATGCCAACATAGCGTTCGTCGTCTTGGAGTATTTCTCGACGCAGCAGTCGACGCAGGATGAACGTACGCATCAACAGCATTGCGCCTGAAAGTTGGACGCCGGTCGAATCGGCGACCTTCATTTTGAGGAGCGACTTCCGGCACTTGCGCAACATCAGACGGGGGAGAGCGATCATACGTTCCTTTCGACCTAAGACGGCCTCGGCACCCAAATCTTGGACTGCTTGGCGTATTTCACGGATAGTTGTGGGCTGCGGAACCTTTTTGCCAAACCAAATGGAAACGTGTCGCGACCAAAGGCTGGGCCACTTCCAGAAAAATCGTCCTCGGCGAAACGTAAAGATACTCCCCCAGAGCTCATCGAGATAGACGGGCACGATCGAGGCCGAAGTCCCGCGGACGATTTCGAGCGTACTGGGCCGAAAAGCTTGGAGTTGCCCTGAGCCGGTAATGCCCCCCTCAGGGAAAACACAGACCAACTCGCCGTTGTTCAATGCCTCGCGAGCCGTTTCGATGGCCGAGAACGCCGCCTTGGGCGATTGCCGTCGAATAGGGATCGCACCCATGATCTGCGCCAGCCCTCGAGTCCAGCGGTTGGTGATCAGATCTTCAGTGATGATGATCCGAATCGGTCGTGGCGAAACGGCAATCAGAAGCAAGCCATCGATCCAAGAAACGTGATTTGGAGCCAACAGGGCCCCTCCCGACTCGGGCAAATTGTGCCGCTGTTGGACACGGATTTTGTACAACGTATGGGTAACCAGCCAAGCCAGAAAGCGGATCGACGCTTGGGGGATCAGTACGACGATGTAAATGAAGACGGGAATGGTTAGAATGCCGCACAGCAAAAAAATCTGACGGGCGGAAAGATTTAGCAGCGCGGGGCCCATCAGCCAATAAGCTGCCGAGCAAGCCAACATGCCTGCGAAAGTCAAGAAGTTGCATGCCGCGAGGATGGAACCCCGGTTTTTTGGATCGCTATACCGCTGGACATACGCAGCCAGCGGAACATTGAACAACCCGGCAAAAGAGCCGAGCGAGAACAGCAACAGCGAAGCGGCCAGATAGCTGGCCGTCCAATCTTTGCTGGGATCAAAAAGTTCGCCCTCGACGGTAAAAAGTAAGAGCGCGCTCACGGCGAGTCCGCCCGCACCCAGCGGAAGGATGCCCAGCTCGACCCGTCCGCCCGACCAAATGCCGGCCAACACGCTGCCCAATCCGACGCCGACGATCAAGGGAATCAACAGGGTGGTGACTTGCGTTTGCTTGGTGGCTCCCCCTTGGTCTGCAAACTGGTCGATGTTCAACTGGGCCAACATTGCCAGCGACCAAAAGAACACGATGCCCAACACGATGCGCAACATCTGACGGCTGCTGGCCAGCGATTTGACATCTGCAATCGTTTGGCTCGCGGCATTCCAAGGAAAAGTTCGTCGCGGATTGGCACTTGGCAATTGGCGAATCAAAAAGCTTGCTGCCAGCCCTGCCACCGAGAACCCGAGGAGCACCGAAGCCGAGAGCCACCAAAGCTCTTGACCTTGTGTGCCGATCGCGGTCGCGAGCAAATTGCCAACCACCATCCCAACCGTCGTGGCAATCACGGTGACCAATTCCATCACCCCATTGGCCGACGATATTTTCGACTCGTGCAGCATCTCAGGAATGCTGCCCAATTTGGAGGGGCCAAACAGAGCACTCTGCGCGCCCATCGCCGCGACGACGGCGAGCATCAACGGCACGCTGCCGGCCATGATCGAAATCACTGCCAAGATCATGACCAAAATTTCGACCGCCTTGCAGGTGACGATCACATTTCGCTTGCTAAATCGATCGGCCAAATAGCCGGCCGGTGCGGCAAGCAGCACATAAGGCAAGACGAACGCGGCGCTCCCGGTCGCCAAAATCCAGCCGACTTGGTCGGGTTCGACAAACTGCTTGCCGATGCCAATCACGAGCCAGCGCAAGATATTGTCGTTCGAGGCACCCAGGAATTGGGTAACGAGAAGTCCTTGAAAGCTTTTGGAGAGAAGGTGCGTATCGCCTGGACCCTTGGCCAGCTCTTCGTCAGTCGTCTGAGATTCGCTTGCCATCGTGGGTGGGGGCTTCGAGTGCGATTGTGGATTTGCAGAGGATGGCTGATAATGCTTGCTGGAAGGCGGTGATTCTAGCCGCCCGAGCCAAACTATTCAAACCGAACGCTGAATCGCACTTGAACGCAACTTTTGCCACCGACCTGATAACGGCCCTTTGGCTAGGTTTTACCGGTGCCTGCATTGGCAGCTTTCTGAACGTCGTGGCCTACCGCATGCCGCTGGGGATGTCGGTCGTATGGAAACCGTCGCATTGCCCCAAGTGCAGCCATCCGATACGCGCCTACGACAACGTCCCGGTCCTCGGCTGGCTTTGGCTACGAGGAAAGTGCCGCGACTGTGGCGAACCGATTTCGCCCCGTTATGCGATCGTCGAGTTTGTGATGGGCCTTACGTTTTTTGTGTTGGCGTATGTCGAGCTGTTTAGCGGCGGGGCAAATTTGCCTGGGGGGCCGATTACCGAATTCACTGGGGCGGTGGGGAATGTTTGGGTTCCGCAGTGGGAGTTGATCCTCTGGTACGGCGGCCACGGTTTGCTTCTCTGTTTTTTGATGTGCTTGATACTGATGAGCATCGACGCGAAGCGCAGCAAGTTTCGGCTTGGGCTACTCGTAAGTGTTTGGTTAGCAATGTTCTTAGTGATTTCGTTCTGGAAGCAAGTTGTTGCTTGGTAGCAAAAGCGAGAGCAATTCCTATCATTGCTTAGTCATTTATTAGCCACAGATGAACACGGATGAACTCAGATAATATCTCTATCTGTGTTCATCTGTGGTCACCTGTTTTAAAGAAATACTTTAGTGCAGTGTTTCCGCTAGGAATTAGGGTCCGTGTTGTGAGCCGTAGGCGCTAGCCTCGGGTTTTCTCCGCTTCCACCCGAGGCTAGCGCCTACGGCTC